>JBMYXJ010000086.1:0-8545 GCA_049608285.1 Mycobacterium sp.
GGCCGGGCTGTGGCGCACAGCCGATACCCTCGAACAGTTGGCAGTCGAAATCGGTGTGCCCCCAAGTAATCTCGTGAACACGGTGCGACGATTCAACGATTTCGCGCAGCGCGGTGTCGACGAGGACTTCGGCCGCGGTGACGAGCCCTATGACCGCGCCTTCTCCGGTGGTGCACCACCACTGTACGCAATCGAACACGGCCCATTCCACGCCGCCGCATTCGGCGTCTCCGATCTAGGCACCAAAGGCGGTGTACGCACCGATACCGCAGCCCGCGCGCTCAACAGCGCGAACAAAGTGATTTCCGGACTCTACGCGGCGGGCAACACAATGGCGGCGCCCAGCGGCACCGTCTACCCCGGTGGCGGCAACCCAATCGGCACCAGCATGGTCTTCAGCCACCTGGCCGTATTGGACATAGTCGGACTAGCCGCTACCTAGTGAGCCAGTGCCACAGCCGGTTTGATCAGACGACAAGTGAGGGCACAACGGCTTCGATCAGGTGTGGGCCCTGCTCCGTAAACGCTTCGGCCAGGGCGGCCGTCAATTCCTCGATGGTGTGGGCTCGCCGGGCGGGAACACCCATCCCCTCGGCGATCTTCACGAAATCTATTGTGGGGCTGCCTAGGTCGAGTAGTTCCAGGGCTTTCGGTCCTGGCGCGGCCGCACTGGCGGCGCCGACACGTTGCAGCTCGATCCGCAAAATATCGTAGGCGCCGTTGTTCAAGATGACCGTTGTCACGTTGAGGTTCTCCCGCGCCTGTGTCCACAAGGCGGAGATCGTATACATCGCCGAGCCGTCTGCTTGCAGGGACAGCACCGGCCTGCCCGGCGCGGCGATTGCCGCGCCTACCGCGGCGGGGAGCCCGTAGCCGATCGCGCCGCCGGTTAACGTCAACACGTCGTGGGCCGCGGCACCAACCGTGGCGGCAGCGAGTCCGATTCCCGCGGTGTTTGATTCGTCGACGATGATGGCCCCTTCGGGCAGCAGCGCGCCCACCACAGCGGTAACCGCGAAGGCGTCTAGGTGTCCGGTTGGCAGTTCGGGCGGCGCCGAGGTAGCCAGGGCTGCGGTGGTGCCGGCGGCTACGTCATCGGCAAGCCGCTCCAGTGCGGCCCCAGCGCCAACATGTGGGGCGAGCACGTGCACGTCACAGTCCGCGGGCACCAGGTTGCTGGGTTTTCCGGGGTAGGCGAAGAACGATACCGGGGATGCTGTACCGGCCAGGACGATGTGTGCAGCGCCGGCCAGCTGCTCCTGCGCAGCCTCGGCGAAATACGCCAATCGTTCGACGGAAGGTATACCCGCCCCGCGTTCCAGGCGCGTCGGGAACGTCTCGCACAGCACCTTGGCGCCGGTCGCCTCGCCCACGCGAACGGCGGCTTCCAGACCCGGGCTTCGGGTCGCGTCCCCGCCGATGAGTATGACTGTTGGCTCCCCAGATCGCAGTACAGCCGCCGCAGCACGGACCGCGTCGTCGTCATCGGCGACATGGCCGGACTCTTCGACTGGCGCCATCTGGGTCTTGGTGCCCGCACCGTCGGTCCAGGACACATCGGCGGGCAGAATCAACGTCGACACCACGCCGGCACGGCTGGCAGCCAGCGCTTCGGTGGCGTCGACCGAAATATCATCGGTGTCCATGGTGCGACGAACCCATCCGGACACGGTGCCCGCCAGCGCATCGATATCGGATTCCAGTGGGGCGTCATACTTCTTGTGATAGGTCGCATGGTCGCCGACGACGACAACCATCGGCGTGTGGGCCCGCCGCGCGTTGTGCAGGTTGGCCAGGCCGTTACCCAGGCCCGGACCCAGGTGTAGCAGTACCGCAGCCGGCTTGTCGGCCATGCGTGCGTAACCGTCGGCAGCACCGCTGGCCACACCTTCGAACAGCGTCAACACCCCTCGCATCTGCGGTACCGCATCGAGGGCGGCCACAAAGTGCATTTCTGAAGTGCCAGGATTGGCGAAGCACACGTCGACCCCGTTGTCGACGAGTGTGGTCAACAATGCTTGGGCGCCGTTCACGGTCAGATCCCCTCCAGCTTGGTGAACACCCGCGCGGCGTTGGCGTGCAGGTAGTCATGCCGAACGGCATCGGAGAGACCCAACTCGTCGAGCCCATCCAGGGCGCGAGCATGGCCGATCATCGGATAGTTGGTGCCAAACAACACTTTTCGTTGCCCGGTACGGGTCTTCATGAATGCGATCAATTCGTCGGGCAGCCGCTTGGTCGTGTAGGCCGACGTGTCGATATAGACGTTCTCGTGCTTGCGGGCCACCGCGATCATCTCCTCTGTCCATGGGTATCCCACGTGGCCGCATACGATCACGAGTTCAGGGAAATCGAGGGCGACCTCGTCGATGTATGGGATCGGCCGGCCGGTCTCGGAGGGTCGCAACGGGCCGGTGTGGCCGACCTGGGTGCAGAACGGAACGCCCAGTTGAACGCACTCGGCGAACAGCGGGTAGTAGCGACGGTCGGTGGGCGGTAGCCGCCACAGCCACGGCAGCACCCGCAGCCCAACGAAACCGTCGTCGGTCACACGGTGACGCAACTCGCGGACCGCTTCCATCGGACGGTCGAGGTCCACGGTGGCCAACCCGGCGAATCGATCGGGATGGGCACGCACCCAAGCGGCCACCTCGTCATTGGATACCAAGTCAAGCCCATTCGGCCCGCGCCATGCACTCAGCAGGCCAAAATCGACGGCCGCGGAATCCATCGAGGCGACGCTGACCTCGATCGGCACCTCACCGTCGGGTATGCCGCCACCGGTCCAGCGCAGTAGCGACGCGAACATATCGTTGGCGAGAAAACGCTGAGTGGGATGCTGCATCCAGGCGTCGATCGTCATCGCGATCGACTCTAGACCGCTACTGGGCGGCCACTTCCTGCGGCGGGGTGAACACGCAGATCGGGTATTCGGCGCCGTGACGCTAGCCGAGTTCGGTAGCTATCAGGTGCTCGCGCCGACGTGTTTGGTGTGCACGTCGTCGGCGGGTCGTTCTTCGGTGGTGTCCTTGGCCCACCGGTAGTCCGGCTTACCCGCTGGCGAACGTTTGACTTCGTCAACCAGCCATAGGCTGCGCGGCACCTTGTAGCCGGCGATCTCGTTGCGCACGAACGCGTCGAGGTCCGCCAGCGTCGGGCGGGTTCCGACA
Source organism: Mycobacterium sp. (assembly GCA_049608285.1). Lineage (GTDB taxonomy): Bacteria > Actinomycetota > Actinomycetes > Mycobacteriales > Mycobacteriaceae > Mycobacterium. The sequence goes on from JBMYXJ010000086.1 coordinate 3,171, forward strand.
CGCGCCGCCACGACGGCGGCCACGTGCTGGCCAAAGCGTGGGTCGGGCACCCCGACAACCAGCGCATCGAAGACGTCCGGGTGGCCCTTGAGCGCGGCCTCGACCTCTTCGGGGTAGATCTTCTCGCCGCCACTGTTGATCGATACCGAGCCACGGCCCAGCATCGTGACGCTGCCGTCGGCTTCGACTTCGGCATAGTCGCCGGGGATCGCATACCGAACACCGTTGATGGTCTTGAACGTTTCGGCAGTCTTTTTCTCGTCCTTGAAATAGCCCACCGGAATATGGCCGCGCTTGGCAATGATGCCGCGCACGCCGGAACCTGGGGTGACCGCGTTACCGTCGTCGTCGAGCACGACGGTGTTCTTGTCGATGGTGACGCGGGGACCGCCGGTGTGCGACTGCCCCTTGGCGACGATGCTGGTGCCGCCGAATCCGGTTTCTGAGGACCCGATGGAGTCAGTGATTATCCGGTCGGGCAGAAGCTCGAGAAACTTCTCTTTGAGGCTGGTCGAGAACAGGGCCGCAGTGCTCGCGAGCAGAAAAAGTGACGACAGGTCGTACTCGTTGCCTTTGTCCTGGTGGGCCAGCAGCGCGTCCAGCAGCGGCCGCGCCATGGCGTCCCCGGTGAAGAACAGCAGGTTCACTTTGTGCTCTGCGATCGTCGGCCATACTTCCTCGGCGTTGAATTCCGGTATCAGCACGACAGTTTGGCCGGCGAACAGGGACATCCAGGTGGCCGACTGGGTCGCGCCGTGGATCATCGGTGGGATCGGGTAGCGGATCATCGGTGCGTTCGCAGCGGCCTGCTTGGCCAAGTCGTATTCGTCGGCAAGCGGCTCGCCGGTCGCGAAGTCGGTCCCGCCGAACAGCACCCGGTAGATGTCCTCATGGCGCCACATCACACCCTTGGGGAAGCCCGTGGTGCCGCCGGTGTACAGCAGATAAATGTCGTCGGCGCTGCGGGGACCGAAGTCGCGCTCGGGCGCACCCTGCGCCAGCGCCGAGTAGAACTCGATGCCACCGTATTTGAGGTAGTCATCGGCCGGTCCTTCAGTACCGTCCTCAACCACCAGGACGGTCTTGACGTTCGGGGTCTCGGGCAGCACGTTGGCCACCCGGTCGGCGTAGCGGCGCTCGTGTACCAGTGCGACCATGTCGGAGTTGTCGAACAGGTACTTCAGCTCGCCCTCGACGTAGCGGAAGTTGACGTTGACCAGGATGGCGCCCGCTTTGACGATGCCGAGCATCGCGATGACGATCTCAACGCGGTTGCGGCAGTAGAGGCCGACTTTGTCGCCCTTCTTTATCCCGTTGTCGATGAGGTAGTGGGCCAGTCGGTTGGCCTTCTCCTCCAACTGGGCGTAGGTCAGGTGTTGATCGGCGCCTATGAGGGCGGTGCGATCAGGCACGGCGTCGATAGCGTGCTCGGCGAGGTCAGCAATATTCAGAGCCACGCCTCTAAACTAGAACGTGTTACATTTTCAGACAAGTTTTGGGCCGCAATGCGGGAAGGTGGACTGCCTGTGAGTCACGTAGAAGGCTCCGAGAAGGGCCCAGACGCCCTCATTGAGCAGCGCGGACACACCCTCATCCTGACACTGAACCGGCCAGAAGCGCGCAACGCACTCTCGACTGAGATGCTCTCGATAATGGTGGCCGCCTGGGACCGCGTCGATGAGGATCCCGAGATCCGCACCTGCATCCTCACCGGGGCCGGCGGCTACTTCTGCTCAGGCATGGACCTCAAGACCGCAACCAAGGCACCTCCCGGGGATTCGTTCAAGAGTGGCGCCTTCGATCCGACCAAGATCGAAGGCCTGCTCAAGGGCCGCCGCCTGACGAAACCGCTGATCGCCGCGGTCGAAGGCCCCGCAATCGCCGGCGGAACCGAGATCCTGCAAGGCACCGATATCCGGATCGCCGGCGAGAGCGCCAAGTTCGGCATCTCCGAAGCCAAATGGAGCCTGTACCCGATGGGCGGGTCCGCCGTTCGGCTCCCCCGTCAGATCCCGTACACCATCGCCTGTGACCTGCTACTGACCGGACGCCACATCACCGCGGCCGAGGCCAAGGAATACGGGTTGATCGGCTACGTCGTGCCCGACGGCACCGCCCTGGAGAAAGCTCTCGAGGTCGCCGAGGTGATCAACAACAACGGCCCGCTGGCCGTGCAGGCCATTCTCAAAACCATCCGCGAGGCTGAGGGCATGCACGAGGAAGAGGCGTTCAAGCCCGACACCGTCAACGGCATTCCAGTGTTCCTGTCCGAGGACGCCAAGGAAGGCCCCAGGGCGTTCAAGGAGAAGCGCGCCCCTAACTTCCAAATGAAGTAGGGCCATCCGTGAAGTAGGGCCATCCGTGAAGTAGGGCCATCCCTCTGGTGTGCGCGTGGATCGTATTTTCAGCCGAAGACGCGATCTGAACGCACACCAGGCAATCCGCCGCGCCAACATCACCGAAATGTGCCGGCCGATCGCTTGACGACCGGGGCCGCGGTCAACATACTTATACAATCAATCGATTGTATATATTCGGCCCGGCGAGATTGACCGCGCGCCCGCACACTGGACGGGAGGTTGCCCTTGCTACCAGCCAGCTTTGAGGATCCCCATCTAGCTTCGGATCAACCGAAGTCGGCAAGACCGCGGCCCCAACGGCTGCACACCTGGTTCAACCTGATCCCGGTCGCCGAGTACGAGAAGAGCCGACCCTCGCGGATTCTCTTCCTCGATACCTTCGTCACCATTGAGCCGAACGTGGTGGACGGCCAAACAAGGTACGAGGTGCTCTTTGAGGGCGAACACCCGATGACGGCCGTAGTCGAGATCGGCGTCCTGTTTGTCTGGTACGGCGAGGACCTACTGAAGCCCGATCGCCCCTTCCCTACTCTCTTCGCAGAGCCTTACGACTCTGCCTACGTGACCAGCGCCCCAACCCTGTTCGACAACACACACGTCATGGACTTCGTCGAAAATGGATCGGACAATCTGCACTTCCGCGCCGTGCACCTGTGGGAGTACTCGAAGATCTACGACCACGTGGTCAACGACGAGACCATCACCCTCAAGCAGGACACCCGATTCCGTTACGGCTCATGCTCTACCCGTCGCACAATCCGGTGGCTTTCGAAAGTACTGCCCAAATTGGAGCTCACCCAGGACTACGTCTATCACGGACCGGGCCTCGCGGTGGTCGGCGCCACCGGTGCGTGGGTGCCCCGGATGAACGCCCTGGTGAGCCTGACGCCCGAGGGGCAGAATCGCACGCGCGTCTACGTCACAATGGCAATCGACCCGACGACCTTCCCCAAGGCCATCGAGCGAGTCTTCCACGCAGTTACCCGAGGACGTCGGCTCTGCGATCTGCTGGCCGGGGTGATGGCGAACTACACCAAGAACGAGTTCGACGTCGACGCCATCATCTGGACGAACAGGAAGTACCTGGGCGCATCAGGCCTTCTGCCCTCCGAAAAGCCCCTCCGCGACGTCATCGCCTGGGGGAAGACCTTCTACCCCAGGGACTTCCAGGCGCCACCTGGACCGGAGCAGCCAACCGGAGAACGCCGTTGGTGGCCGCTGGACACCGTGGAGAACCTGGCACCGGGAAGCGTGCAGCGTTACACCGTCGACGACACGGAGCTGATCGCGCGACGCGACACCAGTGGCGCGGTGCGGGTCTTTGACGCGTTCTGTCCGCATCAAGGGGCGCATCTCGGGTTCGGCGGAGTCATCGACCGCGACTGCCTACGCTGCCCCTTTCACGGCTTCTACTTCGATGCCGAGGGACGCTGCATCGGACCCAACATCGACAATCAGACCAATTTCATCAAGTCGCTCAACCTCAGCGCTGTCCCCCATCGGGTACGCCAAGGACAGATAGAGGTCCACCTATGAGCACGCCTAACCCGCCGGCATCAGGCAGCACCGCGGCGGCAAATCGATGAGAAGCCGGGGAGCAGTCCTGCGCGAATACGGTGGGCCGTGGTGCGTCGAGGAGTTCGAGCTAGACCCGCCACGCTCGGGAGAAGTTCTCGTTCAGATGGCTGCCGCGGGGCTCTGTCACAGCGACGAACACATCCGGCAAGGTCAGCTGGTTCCGCCCAAGGATGGCGGCCAATCCCTCAAGGGGTCGTCGATGTCGCCGACGATCGGCGGCCACGAAGGTTCGGGAGTTGTCGTCGAAGTGGGAGACGGTGTTACCCGGTTCGCCCCCGGCGACCACGTGGTGGCCTCGTTCGTCGCCGTGTGCGGGCAATGCCGTTGGTGCGCTACAGGAATGGAGTACCTCTGCGACGCCGGTATCGGCACGCTGGCCCCCGGGATGCCGACCGACGGCACATTCCGGCACCACGCGCTGGACGGGCAAAATTTGGGACATGTCTCCAAGATTGGGTCCTTTGCCGAACATACGGTCGTGTCCGCGGACTCGATCGTCAAAATCAAACCGGATCTGCCACTGGTGCCGAGTGCGCTGCTGTCGTGCGCAGTTCCCACCGGATACGGATCCGCGGCTCACCGTGCCAATATCCGCGGCGGCGACACCGTAGTCGTCATGGGCACCGGCGGCATCGGCTCGGCAGCCATTCAGGGGGCTCGCATCAACGGCGCCACCCACATCATCGCCGTTGACCCGGTCGCGTATAAGCGGAAGTCGGCGCTGAGTTTCGGTGCCACTCACGCCACGACGACGCCGGCCGAGGCGATCGACGTAGTTCGCGAACTGACCCGGGGTGTTATGGCCGACGCTGTCATCGTCTCACCCTCGCTGATCACGGCACCCGATGTGGGAAATGCGTTGGCGCTCACGCGCAAAGGTGGGACTTGTGTGCTGACCGGTATGGCCTCTACTTCAACCCGAATGGTAGAACTCAACGTCCAAGAGTTCGTACTGATGAATAAGAACCTGTGTGGCACGATCTTCGGATCGTGCAATCCGAAGTCCGACATCCCCCTATTGGCAAAGCTTTACGAGGCGGGCCACCTGCAGCTCGACGAGATGATCACCAAGCGCTACCGGCTCGATGACATCAATGACGCGTATTCCGACCTTGCCAACGGCGACCTGATCAGGGGCGTCATCGACTTTGGGATCACTTGAGACTTCGGCATCATTTGAGGTGGAGCCAGTCCTTGGGACGCTGCCGCCACGTCCGTCGCGCGTATTCCACTTCGGTGTAGGGCCATTGCGTGATGATTCGACCGGAGGGCGACCGGAAATAGCTGCCACACTGGGTCCACACGGTCCGCTCCAAGTCGGCGCTCAGTGCAGCGTTGTATTGCTGCTCGACTTCGGGTCGCACCTGTAGGCACCCACCCCGGCGGGCGAGCCGACCGACCGCGCTGGCAACCAATCGGGCGCCCGCCTCAAGGACG
>JBMYXJ010000087.1:0-2440 GCA_049608285.1 Mycobacterium sp.
CCGCCGGTCTGCCGCGCCTACCGTAGGACGATGTCAGCGAGAAGGGCACCATGACGCAACCGAACGATCCGCGCAGGGCCAAGGTCATCGTTGAGCTCATCGACCACACCAGCAAAATCGCCGAAGCCAATGGCCGCGGCGACCTGGTTGAGCGTCTCAGCGTGGCCAAAACCAGGATCACCGATCCCCAGCTGCGGGTGGTGATCGCAGGGGCGCTCAAACAGGGCAAAAGTCAGCTGCTCAACTCACTGCTCAACATGCCGGTGGCCCATGTCGGCGATGACGAAAGTACCGTGCTGGCCACCATGGTGTCCTATGGCGAGCGAGCCTCCGCCCGGCTGGTGGTGGCGCACCCCGACGGCGCCGAGCCCGAGGTCATCGAAATACCGTCGGCCGAACTGGGAAACGACCTACGCCGGGCGCCCCAAGCCGGCGGCCGGCAGGTGCTGCGGGTAGAAGTCACGGCGCCCAGCCCGCTACTCAAGAGCGGCCTTGCATTCGTTGACACCCCAGGTGTCGGCGGACACGGGCAGCCGCATCTTTCGGCGACCCTGGGCCTACTGCCGGATGCGGCAGCCATACTGATGATCACCGACACGAGTCAGGAGTTCACCGAACCCGAGCTCCGCTTCGTCCGGCAGGCGCTCGAAATCTGTCCGGCAGCGATGGTTGTCGCAACCAAGATGGATCTCTACCCGCATTGGCGGGAAATTGTCGAAGCCAACTCCGCGCATCTGCAGCGTGCCGGCATCAGCGCACCCATTGTCCCGGCCTCGGCGACCCTACGCAGCCACGCCATCCGACTCGATGACAAGGAACTCAACGAGGAATCCAACTTCCCGGCGATCGTGAAGTTTCTCAAGGACCAGGTTTTATCCCGACAGAACGACCGGCTGCGCAGCCAGGTAGTCGCCGAAATCGATTCGGCTGCAAAGCATTTAGTGCTATCTATCGACTCTGCCCTGTCGGCGCTACATGAGGGGGCCGACCATCAGAAGTTGGTCGCAGATCTGGAGCAACGCAAGCAGGAGGCCCAGGATGCACTGCAGCAGACGGCTTTGTGGCAACAGGTACTCAACGACGGGATTGCGGACCTGACAGCAGATGTCGAGCACGATCTGCGGCAACGGTTCCGAGTGATCGCCCACCACACCGAGAGCGTGATCGACGGCTGCGAGCCCACCAGGCATTGGGCCGAGATCGGCGCCGAACTCGAGAACTCCGTCGCCACGGCGGTCGGCGACAATTTCGTGTGGGCATACCAGCGGGCCGAGGTACTGACCCGGCAAGTGGCCCACACATTCGTAGAGGCGGGCCTGGACGCGGTGCAGATGCCCGAGATCGACGCCCGTCGGATGGGCGCAGGATTCGGCGACCTGAGATCGCTTGCGCAGCTTGAGGCTCGGCCCATTCGAGTCGGGGACAAAGCCGCTTCCGGAATGCGGGGATCGTTTGGCGGCGTACTGATGTTCGGCATGCTTACCTCGTTGGCGGGACTGGGCATGTTCAATCCGCTCTCGCTGGGCGCCGGCATGTTGATGGGCCGCAAAGCCTACAAAGAAGAGATGGAGAATCGGATGCTGCGGATACGCAACGAGGCCAAGACGAACACGCGACGGTTCGTCGATGACGTCGCTTTCGTGGTGGCGAAGGAATCGCGTGACCGTCTCAAGGGCATCCAGCGCCAACTCCGTGATCACTACCGAGGCATCGCCAACCAGGCCACCCGGTCGCTGAACGAGTCCCTGCAGGCCACCGTGGCCGCTGCCAAGTTGGCAGAGAGCGAGCGCAAGAGCCGGGTCGACGACCTCGAGCGCCAACTGAACATCCTCAGGCAAGTCCTCGAACACACCGAGAGCCTGGCCAAACCCGCGGCCGTTCTCCGTCCGTAGACGCGGTAACTAGGGTCGAATGCTGACAGTCGAGCGATAGACGAAAGTTCACCACAGTGAGCACCAGTGATCGAGTGCGGGCGATCCTGGGCGGCACCATGGCCGCCTACCGGGATGATCCGGCCTTCCGGCATCGTCTCGATGTGCACAGCGAACTCGAACGGATCGGCCGACGGCTGAACCAGCCGATTCGCATCGCGCTTGCCGGCACGCTGAAGGCGGGCAAGTCGACCCTGGTGAATGCGCTCGTCGGGGAGAACATCGCCCCCACTGATGCCACCGAAGCCACCCGCATCGTCACCCGCTTCCGGCATGGGCTGACACCGCAGGTCACTGCCAATCACCGCGGCGGCAGGCGGTCCAACGTGCCGGTGACCCGCGGGGCCGGCGGGGCCCGCGGACTGACCTTCGACTTCGCCACGCTCGACCCAGACGACGTCGTGGATCTGGACGTGGCGTGGCCGGCAGCCGAACTCGCCGACGCCACGATCATCGACACGCCGGGCACCTCCTCGCTGAATAGCGACGTCTCTGAGCGCACCCTTCGG
>JBMYXJ010000087.1:2450-8526 GCA_049608285.1 Mycobacterium sp.
GACGGCGTACCGAGAGTCGACGCGGTGGTCTTCCTGCTGCGCACTCTGAACGCGGCTGATTTCGCGCTGCTGAAGCAGATCGGCGAGCTGGTGGGGGGATCGACGGGAGCGCTGGGCGTCATCGGCGTGGCGTCACGGGCTGACGAAATCGGTGCTGGCCGAATCGATGCCATGGTGTCGGCGCACGACGTCGCCAAGCGGTTCACCGCCGAGATGGACCGGACGGGCATCTGCCAGTCCGTCGTCCCGGTCTCGGGGCTGCTCGCGGTGGCCGCCCGAACGCTACGGCAAAGCGAATTCGTGGCGTTGGAGAAGCTCGCGGGGGCGGAATCGGCCGAGTTCGCCAAGGCCATGTTGTCGGTGGACCGGTTCGTGCGCGAAAACGACGCCTTACCGGTCGACGCGCCCACCCGCGCCGCGTTGTTGGAGCGGTTCGGCATGTTCGGCATCAGGATATCGATCGCCGCGCTTCGGGCCGGCGTCAGCGATTCGGTGGCCCTGGCTGACGAACTGCTCGAACGCAGCGGCCTGGTGGCTTTGCGTGATGTCATCGAACAACAGTTCGCGCAGCGCTCTGACCTGCTCAAAGCGCATACCGCACTGCTGTCGCTTCGGAGATTGGTACAGGTAAACCCCAATTACGCCACCCCGGCCATCCTCAGCGACATCGACCCACTACTCGCCGATACCCACGCATACGAGGAGCTGCGGCTGCTCAGTCAGCTGCGTTCGGTTCCGACCTCGCTCAATCCTGACGAAATGGCGTCGCTGCGCCGGATCATCGGAGGATCGGGCACCGACGCAGCCAGCCGGTTGGGTCTGCTGCCCAACGGCCCCGACGGCCTTCCAAACGGCGTTCTCGATGATGGTCCAAGCGCGGCGTTCGCAGCCGCCCACCGCTGGCGCCGGCGCGCCGAGCATCCGCTCAATGACCCCTTCACCACCCGCGCCTGCAAGGCGGCCGTGCGCAGCGCCGAGGCCCTTATCGCGGCCTACACCGCCGAAGCGCGCCACTGACAGCACCAGGCTCCGACTTTTGCGGATTCAGCAAACAATTTTTTGCAGATTCAGCTAACGATTTCCAGACCTAGACCGACATACGGATATGCGCTCTCGTCTGGGGATGTCTGTTGGCACGAGGAACCTGGTGGTGACGACTGGACGCACCCCGGTGGTGCGTCGAGCGGTGCTCACCAAGTACCCACGTCGTGCACCGGAAGTCGGCCTTGCGGTCGGCCCTGCCTCCCAGGATCCCCCATCCGGTGAAGACGGCGTAGTGATCGGCGGTTTCGTCGAACGAGTTGGGGATCCGGTGCCGTTGATCGCGCCCAACGGTTCGATGCACCGTGGCGAAGACCTCACCGCCGAGGCGCTCGCGGCGCTGGTCCGATCAGCGAGCCCGACCCGGGTTCCCGACGTCTGCGGAGTTGCAGTCCCGGCGCACTGGCCGTCGGCCGCGGTCGAGGCGATGGGCCGCGCGCTGCCTCAGATGTTGGTGATGTCCGATGCCTTCGCAGCGCTCACAGCCCTGCAGGCGCATCCCGGCCTGCCGGCGCGGGGCGTCGTCGCACTCTGCGACTTCGGCGCGACCGGTACCAGCATCACGCTGGCGGACGCTGCGGACGGCTATCGGCGAATCGGCCGCACAGTCCGTTGCGACGGATTCTCCGGTGACCTGCTGGATCAAGCCCTGCTGCGGTATGTGCTGTCACATGCCGACGGCGAGGTGTCTGCTGAGGGGACCTCGGCGGTGCGCGCACCGGTGTGGCGAGACCCGGACCGAACCCTGCGTTCCGGATCACCAGATCCGAGCTGGAAGTGTTGGCCCGCGACCCTCTGGACACGGTGATCAGCACGCTAGAGGAAATGCTGCGAGGCGCCAGCATCGCGCCCTCTGACCTCGCGGCGCTGGCCACAGTCGGGGGCGGCGCAGCTATTCCCCTTGTCACACAACGCCTCTCAGAGGTTTTCAGACTTACGGTAACGACGGTCCCGGACGGACAGGCGGCAGCGATCGGGGCGGGCCTGCTGGCCGAACGAGCGCTGGAGCCCGTCGCCCCGGCAACTGTCACGGTGGCTCCGTCCCCCGTAGCCGTGGAGCCGCCCCCCGTTTCGGTGGCACCGATGGCGTGGTCCGACGCCGATAATGCCCGTGAGATCTGCCATGACGATCAGCTGGCCAGACCGGAAGTCGAATTTCCGGCGTCGGATCTCGACGACGCGGATCAGCCGCCGGCGTGGTACCGGCGCCCCGCGGTGTTTCTCGGCGCTCTGGCGGTGCTCGCCGCGACCGCCACCATCAGCCTGACGGTGACCGCCGGTCTGGACGGCAAGGCCGCAGACGGCGAATCCACCAGCGACAAAACCACATCGGTGCCACCGCAGCCGCCGCTGGCGCCCACGCCACCAGTGGTCGAGACAGCGGTGCTGACTCCTGCACCGGCGTCGGCGCCACCCGCTCCGAGGCCCGCTCAAACACCGGTCGCCCCGCAGCCCGAACCAGCACCCCAGGTGGTTCCGGCCCCGCTGCCGGCCGACGCCGTTCCGGAGGAAACTCGGGCCGAGGTCGTTCCGGAAGAAACGCCGACCGAGGTCGTTTCCGAGCCCCCGCCGGCCGAGGTCGCTCCCGAGCCCCCGCCGGCCGAGGTCGCTCCCGAGCTCCCGGCGGCCGAGGTCGCACCGTCGCCGCCGGTTGCCTCGGTGCCATCGTCCGTACCGCCGCCGACACCGACGGAACTCCCTACCGGCGGGCCGGCACTGTCTACCCTGATGGAGCTGCTGCCCCCGTTGACAGTGCCGACTTCCGCACCCGCGCCGATCTTTGAATTCAATCCCAGTTCCGCCGCCGCGACCGGCTAGGACGCCCCGACCACGGACGGAGCGGGCCAGAACGCCTCGTCCGCCGGCGGCCGCCATTCCCTGCTGAGCCTTATTCGCGGACGCCGGCTCGATCTCAGTCTCGGGCGCTGGGGTGCTGGGGTGCTGGGGTGCTGGTTATCTGAGGCGGGGTCCGATCCTCCCTCGTAAGCCAGACGCGTCGAACGAAAGGAGCGAGAGCGGCTGCTCACCGCGGGGCGGCTATGTCTGCCGACCCGGTGACTGTGAACCGGCTGCGACGCATTCGTTCAAGGCATAAGGTTCTGGCGCATGCGACTCTCCCGTTCGATAACAGCACTGCTCGCGTCGGTCACGTTCCTCGCCGGCTGCGGTGCGGACACAGATACCAGCCCCTCGGCTACATCCACAACCGCACCGCCTCCCACCACAACAGGCGCGCAGCAGAGCGTGGCACCGGACTCACCGCAACCACCGGCCGGCGTCGAATTCGACGTACTCCCGGGGCCCGGTGGCGATAGCGTGTTCGCTGAATTTGACGTCTCCCAGAACCCCAGCACCGGGACGATCCGCAGTGTCGCCCAGGACGAAACCGTGGCCATCCTGAAATATGCCCGCGACCACTACCCTGAGGCCAACAAGGTTTTCGTCGGAGGGTGGGTCCCAGCCACCGACGGGAGCATCGAGGAGCGACAGGTGCTCGATGCAGAATATGAACGGGCGACGCTAGAGACGATCAACTTCGACCAGATTGATCCGGCAACAATCTGGGAGATCCGCGACGGTGGCACGGTGCACGCTGAACTGGAGTGACGGGCGGTAGGTTTCGCTCACCTGCCACCTCGCGGTGTGCAGTACTGGCGCCTCTGGGGAGCCGATAATCTGTACGCCCACTACCTCGACGAATTGACTACGGCTCAATCCGTCGAAATCGATAGCCTGCTGCGCACGATCGCGCGATAGTGCCGGTAACGCTGTTGTAAGTGCGGCTACCCGTATCGGCGTCGATCACTTGCACACCGGTATCGCGGACGACATAGATTTTTTCGCCGTCCGGGCTAACAGCGATCGCTCTCGGCGAAGCACCGACACCGCCGTCTCAAGATTCTCGATTTGATTCGTGCTGTGGAGGCGGTCAAGTTCTCGGGTCGGGGGTACCGAGGTGACCCGGCCGCCTCCACCTAGCACCCCGCACTGAGGTCTACGGCTCCTGCTGGGCGCCGATACTGATACTGCGCCGGTTGCATGAACGTTGCCTGAGGGAGCGCCAAGAACTGACCGTGAGGTCAGTAACTTCGCCGAAGCGCAACGAAGTGCGGCAACCTCTTACCGCGCCATTCCGGCGGCTTTGACCTCACCCAATCTGATTCATCGACGGGGTGCGTACAGCTGCTAGCGTCGGCCCATGCCTGGAAAAGCGACCACGCCATTGCGGATCGGCATATTGGGCGCTGCGCGTATCGCACCCTCGGCGCTCATCAGGCCGGCTAGCGAGAACGTTGAGGTCGCTGTCACTGCGGTGGCGGCGCGAGATGTTGTGCGGGCGCGCTCTTTTGCTCAGGAGCACAGTATCGCTGGCGTGCACGGCAGCTACGAGGAGCTGATCGCCGACCCGGAAATTGACGCTGTCTACAATCCTCTCCCTAACAGCTTGCATGGCCGCTGGACACGCGCTGCACTACTGGCGGGCAAGCACGTGCTGTGCGAAAAGCCCTTCACCGCCAACGCCGATGAAGCCCGTGGAATTGTTGAACTGGCCGACCAGTCGGACCGGGTGGTCATGGAGGCGTTCCATTACCGGTACCACCCGCTGATACTGCGAGTCGAGCAGATCATTGCTTCTGGCGAGCTGGGAAAGCTCGAACGGGTGGAGTCGAACGTGTGTTTCCCTCTGCCTAAGTTCTCCGACATCCGGTACGACTACTCGCTTGCCGGCGGTGCAACAATGGATGCCGGGTGTTACGCGGTCCATATTGCCCGCGTGTTCGGCGGTGCAACAACGGAAGTCGTTTCGGCGGATGCGAAACTGCGCGACCCAAAGATCGACCGAGCGATGACGGCCGAGCTGCGGTTTGCCGGTGGGCATACCGGGCGTGTCCGCTGCTCCATGTGGTCGTCGCGTCTTCTGCAAATCAGTGCTCGCGTGGTCGGCGAGGATGGCGAACTGCGCGTAATCAATCCGCTGGTGCCACAGGTGTACCACCGACTCGCTGTGCGGTCATCCGATGGCAAACGGGTGGAACGTTTTCCACGCCGCGCGAGCTACGCCTACCAACTTGATGCTTTTTCCTCAGCGGTGCTGCGCGGCGAATCGGTGAAGACCACGCCGCAAGATGCTCTGCAGAACATGACCGTCATCGATGCCATCTATCGCGCCGCCGGCCTACCCCCGCGGAAGCCCAGTTGAATCCCCGGAGCGACGGACTGTTCCCCTCGTTTCTCTACAACCGAGATGCCCTGGGCCCCTTCGGTGTACACACGAGCATCTGGTTACCACCGGCTTGGAATTCATAGTCGACATCGACTACGCGGGCCGTAATGCCGTCAGCGTGCAGCGCGGGCAGTAGTTCATCGGGGGCGTAGGACACGGGCCCCATAGCCACTAGCGGGAAGATACGCACTTCGACGCGAGCTAAGCGCACCAACTCGTTGATTGCTTCGCGATGGAACCCTCGAGTGAGACGGTCGGCGTAGCTAAACAGTAGGTGAGAGCTCAGGACCAGGTCGAACACCTTGTCGGAGAACGGCAAATGTGGGAGTTCTGCTGCGATGTAGTGGTCGGGATGCTCGGCGTAGTCGCGAGCGAAACGATGTCCAGCCTGGCTGCGGGATCTGTGATGGTGATCGGCATCTGCGAAGAAGGTCCACCGGTACAGGTCGGAATGGGCGCGCACGTACGCGTTGCCACGATTGGTATCGGCCTGAGTCAGCTGGGCAAGCTGCGTTGCAGTCAGTCCGCGCCCGTAAACGGGATCCACCGCGAACGCGTTGCCGCCGGCAGCGTTGATTTCCGCGGTCGCACTCGAAGCCCCGCCAGGACAATCCAGAACTCCAAGGCGCATGTCAGCCTCAGACAAGGCGAACATCGCGCGGTACTCGGCCAGGCTGCGCGAAGTGACCAATAATTCACCGATCCCGTCGTCGGGGACCGCACCTTCCATGCCACCATTCTTACCAGCGGCGTCGCCACCATCTACTCCTTGGCCTGCCTGGGCGGTGTCCGTTTGGTCTGCTCCGTCAT
>JBMYXJ010000088.1:0-1637 GCA_049608285.1 Mycobacterium sp.
ATACTAGGCAGTAGGAGGCGTCGGCGGCCATGTCGGTGGTGAGCGTCACCAGGTACCCGTCGTCCTCGGCGATACTGCCCGCTCGGTGAGCCGTCCCGGCGGCGGAATGTGGCCCCTGAGCCGTCCCGGCGGCGGAATGTGACCGAGGTGCCATCGCCGTCTCGCTGCCGAACACTCCGTCGCCGAATGAAAAGCGTTGTTCGTCGCCGGACTTGAGGTCGTGGCGGACCAGGCCATCGAACAGAAACCAACCGGGCTTGGCGGTCGCTGCATACGTGTAGCGGTAGCTGCGCCCAGCGTAGGCCGAGTTGATCATGCCGAACTCGGTGACGGTATCTGACAATTGCTCTTCGCGGACTTGCCCGGTGACCAGGTTGAAACGCCATCGGTGCAGCCGGGTCTGCATCCGGTCGATCGCCAGAAACCGGAATCTCCGACGCCACTTGTCGCCGACACCGTCGTCAGCGGGCTCAGGCTCGCCCTGGAAGAAACCGTCGAGGACGATCTCGTCGCCGTCCTCGTAGGCGTTGGGGAAGTGCAGCACGTAGGTCGGGTCTGCCTCGAACCACCTGACCTGCGTAGTGTTGCCGCGCCTCGGGATAACAGCGAAACGGCTCGGCATGTCGCGGTGAAAGCCCGGGAGGTGGACGTTGTGTTCGAGCAACGCCGGATCCCAGAACATCGGAAAGTCGTTGAGTATCACGTAGTTTTCGGTGAACGCCATATCGTGTGGCAGCCGCGGGCCGGGTAGCGGGACATCGACGCGGTGGGTGAGCTGGCCACTGCCGCTGATGACGCCATAGCGCAGATAGGGGGCGTCCTTGCTGTAGCTGAAATGCAGTAGCTCCCCGGTGCGTTCGTCGACCTTCGGGTGGGCGGACACGCCCCAATCGCGGGGGAAGCCGCCACCCCAGTCCTCCTTGCCCAGGGCGTCCCCGGTACAGGGGTCGGTGCGGTACAGGTCACCGCACTGGTAATGACTGGTCAACGCGACCCCGCGATGCACGATGACATCGGTGGACGAGGCGTCTTTCATGAGAGTCCGCGCGCCCCAGCCATAGTCGCGACGGGCCAGATCTACGGGCTCGGCGATACCCGGCCACAGCGGCCCGCCCTCCCGGTTCTCTTCGAAGAAGGCATCGGTCCGGACGAACCTATTGCGGTAGAAGGCCCGTCCATCCCGAAAGCCGACGATATGGAGCATCCCGTCGCCGTCGAACGGGTGGTAGGTCTTCAGTGCCGGGTGCAACGGGTTCTCGGTGTTGCGTAGATACAGGCCGTCGAGATCATGCGGAATCTCGCCTTCGACCACGGTTAGGTCGTCGGAGTCCCATTCTGTGGTCTGCGGCCGCCACGGGCCGGTGCGGTAGGGATGGTCATCCTGCTCGGGAAGGGTGGACAGGAACTTGCCGACGACCTCGGGATGGGTGTTGAGGCTCATTGTGGTCTCCCGATCACGAAGCTGACGGTAGTGGCTGTGCTGCCACCGAAGTTGAGCGTTGCGAACGTCTTTACGTTCTCGACCTGATAGTCGCCTGCGGTGTGGCTGACCTGTCGCGCGGCATCAAGCAGCATTCGCACACCGGAGGCGCCGACAGGATGCCCGCCGCCGATCAGGCCACCACTGGGGTTGATGG
>JBMYXJ010000088.1:1647-8520 GCA_049608285.1 Mycobacterium sp.
CGGGGTCAGTGAGCCCGATGTGATCGATCGCAAGGTATTCGCTGGGGGTGAAACAGTCATGTACTTCGAACCCGTCGATGTCATCGAGGGTGACTTGGGCGCGGTCGAAGGCATCCACCACGGCATGGTGGACATGGGGGAGGAGGTACTTCTGGGCTGGTTCGTCGGGCGAGTGGTCGAGCTTCTGTCGCAGGCCCAGCCCCACGGTTCGATGCCCCCAACCGTCAATCCTGCCCAAAGGGCGTGCCTGGGGGTGGTCGGCCAACCAGTCGTCGTTGACAAGCACGAGGCCCGCGCCGCCGTCGGTGATCTGGCTGCAGTCGAACCGGCGCAATCGGCCTTCGACCACTGGGTTGGATATGTCGTCGTCGGTTAGCGGTCTGGGGATCTCCCAGTCGCGGGTCTGGGCGTTGGGGTTGGCGCGGGCGTTGGCGAAGTTGAGCTCCGCGATGGCCCTTAGGTGAACCTCGTCGATGCCGTAGCGGAGGTCGTACTCGGCGGC
This sequence comes from Mycobacterium sp., assembly GCA_049608285.1. Classification (GTDB taxonomy): domain Bacteria; phylum Actinomycetota; class Actinomycetes; order Mycobacteriales; family Mycobacteriaceae; genus Mycobacterium. Next base: position 2,150 of record JBMYXJ010000088.1, read on the forward strand.
GACGCGGTCGAACATGTGTGGCCACACAAATCTGGCGTCTTGGCCTTCGTGGCCGGTCCACGCTGCGGCGCCAAGAATCGTCGCCGCATTGTCGCCCGGCACGGTCTTCTCCAGTTCGATTCCGACGACCAGCGCGCTCCGGTAGGCACCTGAACGTAGGTCAGCGATTGCTGCCAGGGTTGCGACGCTGCCTGACGCGCAGGCTGCCTCGTGCCGGGTCGCGGGGGTACCCCAGAGTTCGTCGTTCACCGTGGCCGGCATGGCGCCGAGGTGCCCCTGGTGGGCGAATAATTCGCCGAACGCGTTGGCGACGTGAACGACGTCGATGTCCGTGCCGTCCAGCGCGGCCGCGTCGAGGGTGGCGTCGATGACTTCACCGGTCAAGTCGGAGAAGCCGAGGCCCTCGCGGTCGAAGTTGCGGGCAAAGTCACTCTGATAGCCGCCCAGAATCCACACGTGCGGTACGGCCATGCCCGCACAGTACTACAGCTAACAGAGCGACTCGGGGAGGTTCTGGCTGCGACGATGAGGAGCCAAAGAGCCCCTGGACGCAGGCCACGGCCGAACCCCGCGGCGTTGATTCGCCGTCCCTGATGGAAGTGCGACCATAGCGAGATGGCGCAGCGTGACCGCGATCAAACTGGAAGAGCCAGCAACAGCCGGCCACGGGACGCGTTGGGGCGACCGCAGCCGTACGGGGCGCAGGGTGTGCCCCGCATTCCCGACGACCTGGACCTCACGCCGCAGGGATACCTGCTCTACGCGCAGGACCTCCTCGATGTCGGCCTGGCTTTCAACGCCCACGAGGTACTGGAGGCGGCCTGGAAGAGGGCACCCGACAGTGAACGGACGCTTTGGCAGGGGCTGGCGCAGCTCGCCGTAGGTATCACCCACATTCAACGGGGCAACATTCGCGGCGCGACAACTGTCCTTCAGCGTGCCGCCGAACGCATCGGCGAGGTTGACTCGGCGCCGCATGAGATCGATGCCACCGAACTTGTGCGGCATGCCAACGCCCTTGCCGATGACCTCAAGCTGGGCGCCGAGATCGCGTCGTGCCGACTCCGGCCGCGACTGCAGGTTGTATGTGGACCCGGTTCGGCGTAGGAAGAATGTCGCGTCGGCCGAACTGAAGTTGTCGGCGGTGTCGGCAAGTCCGCTTACTCCGCCGTCCATCCTCGGTGGATTGTGAATCGACATATCCGTGGCGTTGGACCCGCCCCACCGGCGGTCACTACCGGCAAGGAGTTGTCGTTGACCAGCCCCGACCGCCTATCGATCGCATTTCACTTCGATGTGATGTGCCCGTGGGCGTACCAGACGTCGAAGTGGATCAGAACAGTCCGCGAGAGTGTGCCACTGCAGATCGATTGGAGGTTCTTCTCACTCGAGGAGATCAACCGTGAAGAGGGAAAGAAGCACCCCTGGGAACGTCAGTGGTCCTACGGCTGGAGCATGATGCGCGTCGCGGCGATGCTGCGTCGCAACTCGATGACTGATTGCGACCGCTTTTACGAGGCCGCAGGGAGGGCGTTGCACGAGGAGTCGCGCAAGCCCCACCGTCCCGAGGTCGCCGCCGAGATTTGCGCCGACCTCGGACTGGATCCTTCAGTCGTACAAACCGCCATCGACGATCCGACCACCCATGACGAAGTCAAAGCCGACCACGACGCCGTCGTCGCCCGCGGCGGATTCGGGGTGCCGACACTCGTGTTCCCCGGTGACCGACACGTTTACGGCCCCGTCGTCGCGCCGGCGCCCACCGGTGCTGACGCGCTGGAATTGTGGAACCTGACGGTGGCCTACAGCAAGGTGCCGCACCTCTATGAGTTGAAAACCCCGAAAACCGACGCCGATATGGTCCACATTGCCGGCGTCTTCCGTCCCTACCTCGAGGCCCGCGACTGGGAGAGCAAGGAGAAACCAGCACGATGAGTACCCGGAACCTGAACGAATACATCGAGGTCCATTCAGACCTTTTCAACCATTACAACCGACTGTGTGAGCGACTGACCGAAGAGCAGCTCGGGCTTCAATCACTGTGTCCCGACTGGGATTTACGCGGTGTGATCTCACACGTGGTCAGCGTGGAGAACGTGCTCGACGGATGGGTTCCGTCGACTCAGAACCCGCCCCCTGTCGGCAAACTCGCGACATTTCAGGCCGAGGCGGCCACACTTGAGCCGGCGAAATTCGCCGAGCGCATCGCTGAGATCACCGCCTCCCGCCTCGATCACCTACGGTCACTGGATCCGGCGGTCATCGACGAGCCCTCGATCACCCCGGCCGGCCTCAGGACCTATGGCGCATTTCTTCAGATCCGGATCTTCGACATGTGGATACACGCCCGCGATATCGCCATTCCGATGGGTGAACAACTCGACAACACCGGGCCTGGCGCCGAGATCGCGCTGGCCGAGGTCGCGGGTTCGATCGGGTACATCGTCGGGAAGAAGATCGGGTTGCCGGATGGCATGTCGATCGTGTTCCACATCAATGAGGGCGTAGAACGCGACCTCGGGGTGCTCGTCGATGGTCGTGCCCGGGCAGTCGACGCGCTCGACTCCCCTGACGTTGAAGTGACGGCCGACCTTCAGACGTTCATGATGCTGGTCGCAGGCCGCATCGATCCGCAGGCGCAGATCGATTCGGGAAAGATCCGCTGGACGGGCGACCCCAAGTGGGGTGAAGCCGCCGCCCGCAACCTTGCCTACACGATGTAAACCGACAGGACACTCACGCTGCGCGTCGCTATCCGGTGCCGTAGAGACGCGGATCTCCGGATCTCGATTTGGCGACACGGCAGCCACAACACGGAGTCGCCTGCGGTCCAGCGTCGATCACCGCGCGAACGGCAGCTAACATCCATTTTATTATGGGGATTTCGCGCAAATTGGCTGCCGCCGTCGCCGTAACCGTGGCTGCGGGTACCGCACTTGCCGGTACCGCGCATGCTGACCCACGGCTGCTCAACGGCACCTATCGAGGCGCCGACGGCGACCCGATGGCTGTCTGGACGATAACGACAAACTGCGGGCCCGCCGGTTGCTCCGGCACGGTGGCCAGCAATAAAGGCTGGACCAGTCCCGCCAGGCTGAGCGGCGGCCGCTGGACATTCAATGTCACCAGGCCCGGCGCTATCACCTGCGCGGACGGACACATTGAACCTGCCGTCGTCTTGTTATCGGTCGACCCAGTGACGTTGCACGGGGTGATCACTGCCGACTCCAACTACGGTTGCCCGGGCGGAACCCTGACCTACACCCCGTTTCAGTTGACCAAAGTGGGCTGAGCTCGCTGCTGCCGTCGGGCCTAACCGTCGTGGCCAATGCGTTTCGGCCAACTATTTCGCCGGCCCGTGCTTTCAGACTGTCGGCGGGAGATTCTGCGCTACTACGGGGTTCGGTCAAGGGTCAGAATCGCGCAAGGCTGCCACACCTCTTAGTAGTGCCCCCGGCATGATTCGAACATGCGACACCGGCTTTAGGAGAGCCGTGCTCTATCCCCTGAGCTACGGGGGCTAACCGGTCGGAGCTTACCCGGGTAGCCGAGCAGGCCCGCGACGGTGGCGGGTATCGCCCGGCTGTTGCCACCGACGGCCTGCCGGGGAACTGCGTATTCGCCTTCTGCCTAACAGGTCTCATGCTGGTGGTGTGGCCAAGGGGTTCGATCGTGAACACCAGCGCGCTCGATGAGCCGAGATCGAGGATCACCCCAGTTGAGGTCGTGGGTGTGAGCATGCGCGCTCAGCCCGGTGGCGGTCAGTCCTGCGATGTTGGTGGACGAGAGGGCAGCTTCCACGAACGCGCCCCGGTGACCAACCCCTGCACCAGCGCGGAGGTGGCGGCCGACAGGCCGTCCTCGCCGGGTACCGCGCTGCGGGGACTGATGCCACGCACCCGTGGCGACAGCTCCAGCTGCGCGCCGCCGCAGCGGACGCGATTTACCGGGTTGTCGGGGTGCAAACCGCGTAACTCGCGCGGAATCGTCGCAAGGTCGGTGACCACGTGATAGCCCGGGATGACGATGTGGCGCGCGAAATGTTCTGCCAGAGAGCGGTGTCGGCCGCCCGCGAGCAGCTGGGTGCTACGGCCCAGACGTCCGTAACCATGTAGTGATACCGCTACATCCACATGATCGAGGAACTTGGCCAGCTGACCTGACTGGCCCGGGTCGTAGAGTGCGGACGGCAGGTGATGTGGGTAGTTGTCGGGGTGGCGTACAACGTAGAGCGACGCGTCGGCGGCGTCGGCGGCCCGTTCGGCGATGACATCGGTCATCTGCTCCAGGCCACCGCCGTGGATCGCCAGAAATCCGAATCTTGACCGAAGCCTGCTGTACTCAGTGATCGCAGCGTCGGCGAGCAGTTCTGAAAGTGTCTTTGGACCAGCAGAATCAGAATGCTGGTCACCTTGCGGCCAGTGGGCTGGGTCCCAGCGCTGGAGAAACTCGATCCAGCGGTGAGGCAGGTGGTGGTGGCGCGCGCCATCGAGAATGCGTTCTAGGTATCCGGGTCGGGGAGGCCCAGGTTCGACCCGATGGTCGATGTACACCCACGCCAATGACGGACCGTCGTCGGTCTCAACCGTGAGTCGGTCCCTGCGGTAGCGCGTTGGGACCCCTTCGGCACGGTCCAGGGTCGCCAGGTCGCGGTCGGACAGTTGCCAGATCACACCGTGCACCGCACTGCCGGTAAACGGTTCGACGGTGGCGACCCCGCGTTGGTTGATCAGCCAGTCATGATCTGCCAGGGTTGCTCGCCTTGGGTCGGCGGCGTCGGGGCACCGCCGCGCCATCTGCTGCGCGCACAGGTTGGACCCGTACGCGAAGTAAATGTGCCCGTCTGCCATTTAGCCCTTCACGGTCAGAAGGATCAACCGAAACCGGGTCCGCTGGTTTCTTTGTCCACATCCCAGAATCGAACCCCTACAAGCCGAGACCAAAGCCCCCGATAAGTGGCCCAAACCCGAACCCCTGCCAACCGCCGTACCTCCACGGAGGCGGGGTTGTGATCAGCTGGGTGCTGCCCTTGGTCTCGCAGAAGGTCACAGTCGAGCCCACGTCACTGCAGTCCGGTGCGGCAGTTGCGGGAGACGCGCTGCCCAGGGCGATGACTACACCGCTGACGACCAACGTTATGTGGCGAACCGGCGTCTTCATCGTTCACTCCTAGTGCTGGTGGGAGTCAGATGTCGGTCAGTAAAAGAAACCCCCCCAGCGCCACGGGAACATGCCGCCCATACCGCCCATCGCGCCAGGCGCATATACCGATGGCCGTGAATCGATCTGGACGTTCCCGGGCGACTCGCACACTGTCGTCCCACCGCCCTGGAATCCGCCACCTTGCTCAGTTTCGACACAGCTCGGTGTGAGCGAGGGGTTTGCGAGCGCGGCCGGTGCCGCAGCGATCGCAAAAGAGGCGCCACCAGCCACGAGCAGGGCGGCAAGCGTGTTAAGCGGAGCCTTCATCTCAATTCCTTCCGGTGTGCTTACGCTCTAGGGTACAGACTTCGCCAGAAATACGAGTCAAGGAGACAGCGCTCAACTGCTGCGCAGGGGCACCATAGCCCACCGGTTCGAAGGTTGAATTCGGTGTCGGTCTGGAGGGACAGCCGTCACAAGATGAACATGCCGCCCATCATCCCCATGCCGCCCATGCCTCCAGCTGCAAGCAGTTCAAGCTCTCGTCTCAATTCCTTCCGGCGTGATGACGATCAGGCCTAGATCATGCCAAAGCCACCCATGCCGCCCATGGCTCCTTGGGCAAGCACGCTTGGTCTGGCGTCGAGTTGGGCGTTGCCGGGCGTCTCGCACAGCGTGGAATCGCCGCCCTCCATTCCGCCACCTGCTTCCTCCTCCTCGCAGGCTGGTATGAGCGGGGGGTTAGCGAGCGCGACGGGCCCTGCGGCGATCGCGATGGAGGCGCCGCCAGCGACCAGGAGAGCGGCAAGGGTGGTCAGTGAAGCTCTCATCTCAACTCGTTCCGGTCGTTCCGGCGTGATTGCAACCAGGCCTAAATAAATCCAAAGCCACCCATGCCGCCCATGGCTCCTTGGGCAAGCACACTTGGTCGGGCGTCGAGTTGGGCGTTGCCGGGCGTCTCGCACAGTGTCGCGCCACCGCCTTGCATTCCGCCACCTGCTTCGGTCTCCTCGCAGGCCGGTATGAGCGGGGGGTTAGCGAGCGCGACGGGCCCTGCGGCGATCGCGATGGAGGCGCCGCCAGCGACCAGGAGAGCGGCAAGGGTGGTCAGTGAAGCTCTCATCTCAACTCGTTCCGGTCGTTCCGGCGTGATTGCAACCAGGCCTAAATAAATCCAAAGCCACCCATGCCGCCCATGGCTCCTTGGGCAAGCACGCTTGGTCTGGCGT
>JBMYXJ010000089.1:0-8510 GCA_049608285.1 Mycobacterium sp.
AGGCGACGTCACGGTCATGGCGGCTATGCCATACCTGCTCAGCGCCCCCATCGCTGCGCTGAGCACAGCAGGTTCCACCGAGCCATGTACCCGGTTTCCGTCCAGCTGGATTCCGGGGATCATCGAGAGCTCTGTTCCGGCCGCCGGCGGGTTGGTGAGAACGGCGTTGATCGTCGCACGGGCGTGACCGCGCAGCTGGTCCAGCGTGCCAGTCTGGACGATTCGGCCGTCACGGATGATGCTGACCCGATCGGCGAGTGCCTCGACCTCGGTCAGGATGTGACTGGAGAGCAATACGCTGCGTCCGCGAGCCTTCTCCGCGGCGATCTCATCTTGAAATACCGCCTCCATCAAGGGATCCAGCCCAGAGGTGGGCTCGTCAAGAATGAGTAACTCCACATCTGAGGCCAATGCGGCGACGATGGCCACTTTCTGCCTGTTGCCCTTGGAATACTGCCGCCCCCGCTTTGTGGGATCGAGCTCGAAGCGCTCCAGTAGTTTCGCGCGTCGAGTCTCGTCAAGGCCGCCCCGGAGCTGACCCAACAGGTCGATGGCCTGACCGCCGGTCAGCCCGGGCCACAAGCTGACGTCGCCGGGGACGTAAGCCAGCCGTCGATGCAGCGCAACCACGTCACGCCAGGGATCACCGCCGAGAAGTTCTACCGTTCCCTCATCGGCCTTCAACAGGCCCAACAGAACCCGGATCGAGGTCGATTTCCCGGCACCGTTAGGGCCCAGAAATCCGTGCACCTCACCCCGTCGGACGGTGAGATCGAGGCCATTGAGAGCGCGGAATGACCCGTAGCACTTGACCAGCCCCTGGACCCGGATCACATCGGTCCCTGCGACACCGGCAGGGTCATAGTCACACCCCGGTGTTGCCGTATCGGCGTGCGGTCGATGACCAGAAAACTCAGGGGCCTGTGGTGAGGTGTTCACGCAGCGACAGTAAAACTCCACAACTGTGGAAGTCAACGAGCGGCGGCCGGAATGGCCAACTACTTCCAGATCACGCGCCTACTCGGGCAGCCGCAGCTCAGGCTTCTCGACCTCTTCGATGTTGACATCCTTGAAGGTGATGACCCGGACCTGTTTGACGAAACGAGCGGGCCGGTACATATCCCATACCCAGGCGTCGGCCAATCGCAGTTCGAAGTAGACCTCGCCGTCAGCGTTTCGCGGCACCATGTCCACGCTGTTGGCCAGGTAGAACCGCCGTTCGGTCTCCACGACGTAGCTGAACTGCCCCACGATGTCCTTGTACTCGCGGTAGAGCGAGAGCTCCATCTCGGTTTCGTACTTTTCGAGATCTTCGGCACTCATCGGCTCAGCTGTCCTTCGTGTAGTTCGGCGTCCATCGGGCCCGCTGGACCAATCTTTGCGCACGTAAGTTCGGCATGCCCCCCGGGTTCGGAATGCACCAGGCGCCGCACATTGATAAACGAGTACCGGTGCTGGCTGGATGGCCCGAGTCGGGTCAGCGCGGCACTATGAGCGCGGGTGCTGTAGCCCTTGTGGTCGGCGAAACCGTAGCCGGGATGGTCGCGTTCCATCGCAACCATGAGCCGATCCCGGCTGACCTTGGCCAGCACGCTCGCCGCCGCGATGCACGCGGCCGAGGCGTCACCGCCCACCACGGGCAGCGATGGCATCGGCAATCCGGGAACCCGGAACCCATCGGACAACACGTACCCCGGGCGCGACGGCAGCCCGGCCACCGCCCGCCGCATCCCCTCGATGTTGGCGACATGCACCCCCCGGCGGTCCACCTCCACCGATGGGATGAACACCACGTGATGGGCCACCGCATACCGTCGGATGAGCGGGAACAGCCGCTCCCGTTCGGTCTCGTTGAGCTTCTTTGAGTCATCGAGGGCCGCAAGGCTGTCCAACCGGTTGGGACCGAGCACACACGCTGCAACCACCAATGGACCGGCGCAAGCACCCCGCCCCACCTCGTCGACACCGGCCACCGGGCCGAGGCCGGCACGGTACAGAGCCGATTCCAGGGTGCGCAGTCCCGACGACTTGCGGATCACCACCCTCGGCGGCCACGCAGTGGGCACGTGTACGGGCCTCCTGTTAACTCTGCGGATCCACCGAGCTGACGCCGCCCCACCGCGAAGGCGGCCAAGCAATGAAGCGGGCTTTTCCAATGATGTTGCTTACCGGAATCGTCCCGGCCACCGGATCACCGGTGCACAGCACACCCCGTTGAGCGTCCTCAGGCTGGTTGCTGCAATGAGCGCGGGAGTCTGCTGAGTGGGTGCGGTTGTCACCCATCACCCAGACTCGGCCCTCGGGCACCGTGACCGGTCCGAACTCGTTACCCAGACATGGGTACACCGCGGGGTCGGCCATCATTGCGTCCTCGCTGAGGTATGGCTCGTCGACCGGCTTTCCGTTAACGGTAATCCCCGTGTCGGCGCGGCATTGCACCGTTTGTCCGCCAACGGCAATTATCCGCTTCACCAGGTCATTTTCGTCTGGAGGGATGAATCCGATGAACGACAAGCCATTCTGGACCCAGCGGATGGCAGGATTGTCCGATCGGATCGACTTGTAGCCGATGCTCCAGTTCGGCGGGCCCTTAAAGACGACGACGTCACCCGGCTCGGGAGCCGAGAACCGGTAGGTCAGCTTGTCGACCATGATTCGGTCGCCGACGCAACCGTTGCATCCGTGCAACGTGGGTTCCATCGACTCAGACGGGATCAGATAAGGCCGGGCGATGAACGTCAGCATCACGTAGTAGACGACCAGAGCAATGGCGATAAGGATCGCGCCCTCGCGAAGCGCGCCGCGCTTCTTCTTGCCCGGTTCCTGTTCCCGCTCGTCGCCGGTGTCCTCATCGTCGGATTCACCGGCCGAGACGGCCGCATCGGAGGTCTCGAGCTTGCTCTCGGCGGACGAATCGTCGGAATCTCCGGGACGGTTCACGAGATTAGCGTAGCCAGCGCCGATGGCCCGGGCCCGACCCGGGAGTCCAGGGAGGTCAGCGCTTTTCCTTGATCTTCGCCTTCTTACCGCGTAACCCGCGCAGGTAGTAAAGCTTGGCGCGGCGCACGTCACCGCGGGTGACGACGTCGATGTGGTCGACGTTGGGCGAGTGCACCGGGAAGGTGCGCTCGACGCCTACCCCGTAGCTCTCTTTGCGCACGGTAAAGGTTTCACGGACCCCACCACCGCGCCTGCGCAGTACGACACCCTTGAAGACCTGGATGCGCTCTTTGGCGCCCTCGATGACCTTCACGTGAACGTTCACGGTGTCGCCGGCGCCGAAGGCCGGGATGTCGTCGCGCAACGACATCTGGTCGACGAAATCCAGCGTGTTCATCGGTGACACTTCCTTATATGTTCGCCAGCTGCTGACAAGCGTCGCGAGGGCGCATGCAGAGCCGATGTGTGTGATTCGGGCGTCTAGGGTGAGCCGTGCGGCATTTCCGGCCATGCACAGACAGCTGCCCAATTGTGCCAGACAGAGTCCGATTCCCAGAAATCCGGTGCCACAACGCCCTGATTCGCATCCTCGAGCCGCCGCAGAGTGGCAGGCGCCACACCGGGGAGACTAACGCGCGGGCGGTTTTTAGCGACTACGCTCAACTATCGAGGTGTGCACCGTGTGCATACCTCCAGGGCCGACAACGTATATCCAGGACTCGTTGGAGGGAAACCCGATGCCGCGGCGCACTTACACGCTGGTGAAGACCACCGCAGCCGTTTTGGCCGGCGCGCTGGTGCTGGCCGGGTGCGAGGCACAGCTGCACGGATCACCCCCCACGCCGCGGGGCCCGCTCTCGACAGTGATCGCCCCGCTCGGAGCCATGGCCCCCCTTCCCGAAACGCCGCCTGACGAGCCCCCCGCTGGATTCAGCGGATTGGCCAACCGCGAGCGGCTGGCCACCGACGAGGCTGCCCGCGCCGGCGCCACGATCACCATGGCCGTGCTCGACCGCAACACGGGTCAACTCAGGACCAACGGAAACGACATGACGATGTCTATCGCGTCGGTGGTCAAGCTATTCATCGCCGACGACCTGCTTCTCCAGGTTTCCAAGGGCGAGACCACGCTCTCGCCGGAGGACCGCCAATCCCTCGACGTGATGCTTCGAGCGTCCGACGACAGCGCGGCCGAAGTGTTCTGGACTCGCAGCGGAGGCAGCGCGATCATCAATAGGGTGGTCGCGCGCTACGGACTAGGTTCGACGCGGCCACCGGCGAACGGGCGGTGGTTCAACACCACCAGCACAGCGATCGATCTGGTGCGCTACTACGACATGTTGCTGGCGGGCACCGGCGGATTGCCCGCCGAGCAGGCCGGCATCATCCTGTCCAACCTGGCTGCATCGACACCGACGGCTCCTGACGGAATGATGCCTGGCGGGGTGTATCCGCAGCGGTTCGGGATCCCAGAGGGGCTGTTCGCCGATCGAGTGGCAGTCAAGCAGGGTTGGATGTGTTGCGTGGGGGCCGACTGGATGCACTTATCTACCGGTGTCGTGGGCCCTAGCCGGCGCTATGTGCTGGTCATCGGTTCGATGCAGCCTGGCCCCGACGATGTCGCGCGGCAGACCATCACCCAGGCAGTCAAGACGATGTTCCCCGGCGGGCGAATCTAGTCCAGCAGATCGGGGCGGCGCTCCCGGGTGCGTTCGACACCCTGTTCGTGGCGCCAGGCCGTGATCCGCGCATGATCGCCCGAGAGCAGCACGTCAGGGACATCGAGTCCGCGCCAGCTAGCTGGTCGGGTGTAGCTGGGGCCTTCGAGCAGACCCCCCACCAGATCAGAATGGGAATCGTCGCGATGGGACTCAGGATTGCCAAGTACATCGGGCATCAGCCGCACCACCGCCTCGATCATCACTAGTGCCGCCGATTCCCCGCCGGGCAGCACGTAGTCGCCGATCGACACCTCCTGCACCCGCATCCGGCGCGCTGCATCCTGGGCGACACGCTGGTCTATACCCTCGTAGCGGCCACAGGCGAACACCAGATGATCCTCGCGACTCCAACACGCGGCATCAGCTTGGGTGAATAGCCGACCTGTCGGTGTCGGAATCACCAAAAGTGTTTCTTCAGAACAGATCTCGTCCAGTGCCGCCCCCCACACCGGCGCCTTCATTACCATTCCGGGACCGCCACCGTATGGCGAATCGTCGACGGATCGGTGGACATCGTGGGTCCATGTCCGCAGGTCGTGCACGGCGAGTTCGACAACACCGGCCTCGATAGCTCTTCCCGGCAATGACTGCGCCAACGGTTCGAGGTAAGCCGGGAAGATGCTCACCACGTCAATACGCACGGCTGCGCATCCTCCTCTGCTCAGTCCAGCTCAAGGAGGCCGTCAGGGGGGTCGATCACGATGACCTGATCCGCCAGCGACACCGATGTCACCATGGCCGACACGAACGGGACCAGTACCTCAGCGCCAGCTGCGTCATGGACCGCCAGGAGTTCGCCTGCGGCCGTGTGCAGCACCTCGGCTACCGTGCCGACCTGCCGCCCGTCAGCCGTCGCAACCGTCATGCTCTCAAGTTGGTGGTCGTAGAACTCGTCTGGATCCTCGATGGGCGGCAGATCGGCTGAGTCAACGACCAATAGCGTGCCCCGTAGACGATCTGCCGAGTCGCGATCGGCGACACCGGCCAGCCGCATCAGCAGCCTGGCGCCGTGCGGACGCACCGACTCGATGAGGTAGCCGCGCTCGGCTCCACCTTGCCTCGCTCGGCCTCGAACCGTGCGCCCGGCAGCGAATCGGCTCTCCGGGTCGTCGGTCCGGATGTCGACGGCAACCTCGCCAGTCACGCCGTGCGCTTTGACAACGCGCCCGACTACGAGGTCCATCAGAGTGTGCCCAATCCTGGGGTGTCGGCGGTTGTTACCGGTCGGTGTCCACCACGTCGACGCGGATACCCCGACCACCGATACCTGCCACCAGAGTGCGTAGAGCAGTCGCAGTGCGACCCCCACGGCCGATTACCTTGCCCAGGTCCTCGGGGTGGACATGCACCTGGACCGTACGTCCACGCCGGTTGGTCAACAAGTCGACCTGGACCTCGTCAGGATTGTCGACGATCCCGCGAACCAGATGCTCGACGGCATCAACTACCACTGAACTCATCGCCGTTCTCAGCTCTCGCTTGCGGCGTCGGCCTTCTCGGCCTTGTCAGCCTTGTCGGCCTTGTCAGCCTTCTCGGCCTTCTCAGCCTTATCGGCCTTATCGGCCTTATCGGCCTTATCGGCCTTATCGGCCTTATCGGCCTTGTCAGCCGGCTCAGCCTTATCGGCCTTCTCAGCCGGCTCGGCCTTGTCAGCCTTCTCGGCTTTCTTGGCCGGCGCCTTCTTCTTTTTAGCCTGAGTGGCCTCGCCGGACGGAGCGCCGTCGGCCTCGGCCAATGCGGCGTTGAACAGGTCCAGCTTGCTGGCCTTGGGTTCTTTGACCTTGAGCGTGCCCTCGGCTCCCGGCAGACCCTTAAATTTCTGCCAGTCGCCGGTGATCTTCAGCAACTGCAGGACGGGCTCGGTGGGCTGAGCACCCACACCAAGCCAGTATTGCGCCCGCTCCGAATCGATCTCGATGAAGCTCGGATCTTCCTTCGGGTGGTATCGGCCGATGACCTCGATTGCCCGGCCATCGCGACGGTTGCGGGCGTCGGCGACCGAGATGCGGTACTGAGGGTTTCGGATCTTGCCAAAGCGGGCAAGCTTGATTTTGACAGCCATGTTGGGCGACGTCTCCTGTGATTGCCACGTTTGCAATTCAAGCGACGCGGGCGGGATACCCGGTCCGGTTTTGCCTTACGCGTGTGACCGCCGAAGGAGCGCCCCGTGAGCAGCGAAGCGAATCGCTCAGGACGGGTCCTGCGGCAGACAGCGGCCCATTGTGCCAGAACAGCCCCTGCCGGAGGAAATCTGGCGGCCGACTAGACGAGCTTGTCAAAGCACTTCTCTTCGACCCGCCGGCTCATCCGCCACCCGTGCGCGGTCCGGATGAACTCATCGACATACCAGATGCCGACGAAATAGATCTGGGTCGAGCTCTGGCCGCTGTCGCCGCCCATCACTATTGGGTTGAAGCAGACTGCTCGCGAGGTCGCACTGTCGCCGGTGATGCGGATATCGATGTTGCCCAGCATGTGAAAGTAGGCCGGAAAATTGGGCAACACCTCTTTGAGCCAGGCCTTGACCTGTGGAAAGTGGCCCTCGATCCCACCACTGACTCGGTAGTCGATGTATGCGTCGGAGGTGAACACCACGTCGAGGTCATCGAAGCGTCGCTGGTCGATGGCCGTGGAGTAATCAATCAGCAGCTGCTGTATTTCAAACCTGTCGGAGATCTCCTCGATGCTCAACATGGACTGATTGAACACGATCTGCAGAACGGGTCGGGCCGGGCATACACTCATCGGTCATGACGAGGCTTCTCACATGCATAGGGGCCGCGCTGTGCCTGTTCGCGGGGAGCCTTGCGGTCTCCGGGGCGACGGCTATGGCGGTGCCCGCGTCCGGAATCAACCAGCCCTTGGGCTCGTTACCAATCCCCGAAGGTCCAGCTCAGGCCTGGGTCCTCGCCGATCTGGACACCGGCCAGGTACTCGCAGCGCGTGACGAATACGGCCAGTACGCACCGGCAAGCACTATCAAGGTGCTACTTGCACTGACAGTTCTGCACGAGTTGCCGCTCGACTCGACGATCGTCGCCAACAAGGCCGACACCATTGTCGAATGCAACTGTGCCGGGGTGGTGCCCGGGCAGACCTACACCGCTCGCCAGCTACTGGAGGCGACACTGCTCGTATCGGGCAACGACGCCGCCAACACGCTGGCCACCATGCTGGGCGGATACGACGTAGCTGTCATGAAGATGAATGGCACCGCCGCGCTGCTGGGTGCCTACGGGACCAATGCCGGCTCCCCGTCCGGAATCGATGGACCTGGTATCGACATGTGGTCCACGCCCCGCGATCTGGCGGTCATCTTCCGGGCCGCGATGGCCAACCCGGTGTTCGCCGAGATCATCGCCATGCCTACCGCGGTCTTCCCCACCAAGTCCGGCGACACGGTTCTGGTGAACCAGAACGAACTCCTCAAGCTCTACCCCGGCGCCTTCGGCGGCAAGACCGGCTACACCGACCTCGCCCGAAAAACGTTCGTCGGTGGCGCCCAACGCAACGGCAGGCGACTTGTCGTGGCCCTGATGTACGGGCTGAACAAGGAGGGCGCCCCCAGCTATTGGGACCAGGCAGCCAGCCTGTTCGACTGGGGTTTTGCCCTCGGCCCGCACGGGGGCGCGGTCAGCCAGCTCTGAAACGGTGCCGAGCACGCGATATCCAACGGAGACCTGATCGCGCGCTAACCGAGTCTCGACGCTATTAGCCTGGCGAACCGTGCGAAGAAGATTCGCGGGGTTGGCGCTCGCTCTGAGTGTGGTGCTGCCGGCCGCCGCGATGGCCGGCGCGCCCTCCTCAATCACACAGCCCGGCATCGGACCCGCTGAAGCACAGGCACTT
>JBMYXJ010000090.1:0-8400 GCA_049608285.1 Mycobacterium sp.
CGGTCGGCACCTTCGCCGGCACGGGTGACGTTCCGATCGTGGATGCGGCCTTCTCCTCCGGCGTGATCGGCCAGGCGACCGTGGAAGGTCGATTCGGTTCAGCTCGCCTCAAAGTCGAGGCAGTGCCGGTGCGGCACGGCAGCGGCATCGTTGCAGTCCTCACCCATCAGACGTCGCTGGCGCCACGCCAGGCTAGTCCGCTGGAGACCGCATACGTCGACTGTGCCGGCGACCTGCTGCACATGTTGTCCGAGGGCACGTTTCCCAACGTCGGTGATCTCGCGATGTCCCGATCAAGCCCGCGGGTGGGCGACGGCTTCATCCGGCTCGCCGACACCGGCATAGTTGCCTTCGCCAGCCCGAACGCACTATCGGCCTATCACCGAATGGGACTGTCCGCCGAGTTGGAGGGCCACAATCTGATCAGCGTCACCCGTCCGCTGATCTCGGATCCCTTCGAGGCTCAAGAGCTGGCCAACCATGTCCGCGATTCGTTGGCCGGCGGGTCCAGCATGCGGATGGAAGTCGATGCCCGGGGTGCGGCGGTCTTGCTGCGCACGCTTCCGTTGGTGGTGCACGGCGCCGCAGTGGGGGCGGTGGTGCTGATTCGCGACGTCACTGAGATCAAACGCCGCGACCGGGCCCTGCTGTCCAAGGACGCCACGATTCGCGAGATCCACCACCGGGTTAAGAACAACTTGCAGACGGTCGCGGCGCTGCTGCGTCTGCAGGCGCGCCGCACCAACAACGCAGAGGGCCGCGAGGCGCTGATCGAGTCCGTGCGCCGGGTTTCATCAATCGCGCTGGTCCACGATGCCCTATCGATGTCGGTGGACGAAGAGGTCAATCTCGACGAGGTAGTCGACCGGATACTTCCGATCATGAACGATGTCGCCACGGTCGATACTCCGATCCGCATCAACCGCGTCGGTGAGTTGGGTGTGCTGGACGCTGACCGTGCGACCGCGCTGATCATGGTGATCACCGAGCTCGTACAGAACGCGATCGAGCACGCTTTCGACACGACCACCGCGCAGGGCTGCGTCACGATCCGTGCCGAACGTTCCGCCCGCTGGCTCGACGTCGTAGTTCACGACGACGGGCGTGGGCTGCCGGAGGGTTTCAGCCTGGAGAAATCTGACCGCCTCGGCCTGCAGATCGTGCGAACGTTGGTCTCGGCGGAACTCGACGGATCGTTGAGCATGCGCGACCTCGCAACAGGCGGCACCGATGCGATTCTTCGGGTGCCGATCGGCAGACGTGGCCGTGCGAGCCAATAATGATCCACCCACGGCGGGCGGGGCCAACCGAGGACCTTCGTCCCCACTGCGTTTGGCTCGTTACGGCTGCATTCGCCTAGTTACGGCTGCGTTCGCAAAGTTTTAAGGCCCCGACTCTCGTCGGGGCCTTAACTCGCGTACCAGATTGTGGTTAGACCCCGGTGCGGGCCTTGGTGCGGGCATTGCGGCGCTTGAGTGCGCGACGCTCGTCCTCGCTCATACCACCCCAGACTCCAGCATCCTGGCCTGACTCCAGCGCCCAGCTCAGGCACTCGGCGGTGACCGGGCAACGGTTGCAGACGATCTTCGCGTCAGCGATCTGGGCGAGTGCCGGTCCGCTGTTTCCCACTGGGAAGAACAGTTCCGGGTCCTCGTCGCGACAGACCGCCTTGTGGCGCCAATCCATGCGTCCCACTCCTTCTTATCTGCGCAGCAGAGCGCGCAAGCTGTAATTCGGCTGTTAGTGCAAGCGCACCAAGATGTTTCCGTGCTGTTGTCACCGATGCTTTCATAGGCTGAACAGATGTCAATAGCATCTCGTTCACACGTGTCCTATCTCACTACTGCGGGCTGTTAGGTGATCCCGAAAACCGTTGTACTAGGCTGAGGCCACCTGCGCCTTAAATCCCACCTGTGAAGCTGCTTCGAATGTCTGTTCGTGCAGTTCAGGGTACTTGATCAGCCAGTTTTGGGGGGCGGAGCAACGACACCGAGGGCGTCGGGAACTGCCGTGAATGCCATTTCCTCGCGCAGACCGACGTAATCCCCGTCGATTTGACAGGCCACCGGCGTGTCGCTCGTCAGCTTCAACCGCTCAACGTCGTCGTCGCGGATCAGGTGCTTGGCCTCGATGCGAGGGTTACGGGACAGCATCCGCCGCGCCAGCCGGAGATTGACCGGGATGCTCATGCTCGTCGTGGCGAAGACACCCAGACCTGTTTCGAAGGTGGTGTCTGGGTTCGTCCATACCGGGCGAGCGTTGGCGTAGGTCCAGGGGCTGGAGTTCGACACAAACGCGAAATGCACCCCGGAGATCGGCTCACGGTCGGGTAAATGCAGCGTCAGCGTCGGATCTCGGCGCGAATTGGCCAGCATTTCGCGGAGTGTCACCCGAATGTATCGCGACGCGGTGACCTTGCGGCCCTTCGCCCTTTGCGCCTCGACCGCAGCCACGACGTCACCGTCGACTCCCATGCCCGCGGTGAACACCCCCCAGCGTTCCCGGCAGTCCATCAGGCCGATTCGCCGCCAGCGCTTGCTGACACGGTGCTCGTCAAGGAGGTCCACAAGTTGGTTTGTCGCCTCGGTGGGGTCCGGGCTGATTCCCAGCGCGCGGGCGAACACGTTGGCCGATCCACCAGGCACTACACCTACCGCGGGTCCGGCTTTGCCCGGTCCCGCCACACCGATGATGCCATTGGCCACCTCGTTCACCGTGCCGTCACCGCCGTGCACGATCAGCACGTCGACCTCGCCGCGGGTCGCCTCCTGCGCGATCTCGATCGCGTGGCCCCGATGGTCGGTGTGCACGACATCTAGCTTCAGCCGGCTCTCCAGGGCGTGGGCCAACAGGTCGCGGCCCGCAGGGGTCGTCGACGTCGCATTCGGGTTCACGATCAGAACGGCGCGCACGAGGGGTGAGCCTATCGGGGATTTGGGTTCACCCGTCGTGGACGACCTCGCGGGAGGCATTCGGCGACCGAGCGTGGCTCGCCGGCACCGTACAACGGTGACCGCGCGCGGCTCGCCGGTACCGTACAACGGTGACCGAACGTCGCTTGCTACTCGTCAACGGGCCCAATCTGAATCTGCTCGGCACCCGGCAGCCCGAGGTGTACGGGTCCGCCACGCTCGCTGAGATCGAGGCGAGGGTGAGCGCGGTGGCTGCGGAATCGGGCCTGCAGGTTCGGTCCATGCAGAGCAACCACGAGGGGGAGCTCGTCGATGCGATCCATTCTGCGCGCCCCGACTGCGCGGGCATCATCATCAACCCTGCCGCCTACAGCCACACCTCGGTGGCGATCGCCGATGCACTGAGATCAATCGGACTGCCGATCGTCGAGGTGCACCTGAGCAACATCCACGCCCGCGAAGAGTTCCGTCACCACTCCTATGTTTCCGCCGTGGCCGACGCGGTGGTGGCCGGCGCAGGGCCACTGGGCTACGACCTTGCGGTGCGCTACTTGGCGACCAGGCTGTTGCAATGATTCCCAGGTCAGCGCGCGTGGCCGGCGCCATCACCAGCGCCGAGGGGGCTTTGGCGATCGCGATGGCCATCGCGCTCACAGTCCGCGAACTTGGGGGTCATCACGAAGCCGCGATCAGCGGATATGGCACGGCCGCCTGGTTCGCCATCATGGGGTCGGCCGTGTTGGCCGCAGGCGTGGCGCTGTGGACCGGGCGGCGATGGGGCCGCGGAATCGCGGTGTTTGCCAACCTGCTGCTTCTGGGTGTCTCCTGGTACGTCTTTAGCTCTGGTCAGCTGCGTCCCGCAGTGCTCGTCGGGGTCGTCTCGGTGGTGGTGCTCGCGCTGCTGTTCAGTCCGTCGGTACTGCATTGGCTGAGTCCGGCGCCGTCCGACGACGATCGTTGAGGAGTCGGGCGATGAGATACCGGTCCGACGACGATCGTTGAGGAGTCGGACGATTAGATACCGTCTGCCAGCTCCAAGAGCTCGGGTCCGGACACCCGATAGGTGATCCACTCGGTCTGCGGCCGTCCCCCGACGCTCTCGTAGAGGGCGATCGCGTCGACATTCCAATCAAGCACTGCCCAGGTCAGCCGCGTGTAGCCGCGATCGACGCATTCGCGGGCCAGCGTCGCGAGAAGCGCGCGGGCCAGTCCCTGCCTGCGGAACTGGGGCCGCACAAACAGATCCTCGAGGTGGATGCCGGCCACGCCGTCCCAGGTCGAAAAGTTGCGGAACCACAGTGCGCCGGCGGCTGCCCGGCCGTCCACCTCGGCGAGATGCCCGTGAACCGTGGGTTGTGGGCCGAAAAGTGCTTCGGCGAGTTGGATCTCAGTAACCGTGCAGTCAGCGGTGGCGCTTTCGAATTTGGCGAGCTCATGGATCATCGCGGTCAGTTCGATCTCGTCTCCCGGGCGGACGGCTCGGATGAGTCCGCTCACGGCTCGACTTTCAGCGCCGACAGGATCGTTCTGAATTTGGTTGTGGTTTCTGCGACTTCGTCGTCCGGGTCCGATTCGGCGACGATTCCGCCACCGGAGTGCGCGAGGGCTGTTCGACGGTCAGCGGACAACTGGGCGCACCTGATCGCAACCACCCAGCGGCCGTCGCCTCGTTGGTCGCACCAGCCCACCGCGCCGGCATAGAAGCCGCGGTCGCCTTCGATCTCGTCGATCACCTCCGTGGCTCGGCCGGTGGGGGAGCCGCCGACTGCTGGGGTGGGGTGCAATGCAATGGCTAAATCCATTGCGGTGGTGGATCTTTCGCGTAGGCTCCCCGAAATTGGAGTGCAGAGGTGCCAGACGGTCGCGGTCTTGCTGAGTACGGGTTTCTCCGCGATCCGTAGCTCCGTGCACAGCGGTTCGAGAGTTTCACGGAGGGCGTCGACAACGAGTTGATGTTCATATTGGTTCTTGGCAGATTCGGCAAGCGCGGCGCCGCTGGCTTTGTCGGCGCCGGGATCGGGTAGCCGCGGCGCGGATCCGGCGAAAGGCCGACACATGACCTGCTGTCCCTGGCGGGCAACCAGCAGCTCGGGGCTGGCTCCGACGAGCACTGTGCCCGAGTACCCTTCGCCGGCAGCTGACAGGTCCACCAGATAGGAATTGGCCCGCCCATCAGCAGCGACCAGTCGCTGCAGCACGGTCCTGGCGTCAAGTGGTCCGTCGGCGGTCACCCGCAGTGCACGTGCCAGCACGACCTTGTGCAGGTCGCTGCCCGGGGCATGCAGTCGCTCTAGGGCTGATACGACGCGTCCGTGGTGGTCGTCTGCGGTCGGTATCGTCTCGGCGACCCGGGCGGTGGCAAGCTCGCGGACCGGCCATGCGGGCAGGCTTGGGGTGTGTGCCACCGATTGCGGCCGGATCAGCGCTGCGGGTTTAGAGATGTCGAAAGGTAAGGCACCCACGATGATCGGTGCGCTGTGTGAAGCCAGGGCGGCCCGCGCGTCGGTGATCTCACTGAAGGCGGTGTGGACACCGTCGGCGGTGATGACACCGTCTGGCCCGGTGAGGACGAACGTCGGTTCGCGCGTCACGCCAGCGCGGCCGAGTCGGATTGGCCGGACAACGCCAGCGCGGTGAGTTGGCGCACTCCGTGCTCGAAGCCGCACGCCGCGATGGACACCGCAGGCATCGAGAACCGGATCCCTTCGTAGACGGGCAGCTCGATCCAGCGGGTGATCACCGCTCGGGAGAAGTGGCCGTGCCCGACGAAGATCACGTCGCGGGACTCCATGTGACGCAGCGCCAGGGCGATGGCGCGGTCGGCACGTTCACAGACTTGCGCGGAGGTTTCGCCGCCTGGGCATCCGTGCGTCCACACCAGCCAGTTCGGCACCGTCTGGCGGATCTCGGCCGTGGTGGTCCCCTCGTAATCCCCGTAATCCCATTCACTGATTAGCGAATTGACTTCGTCGACGGTGAGACCTGCCAGCGCGGCGGTGGTCCTCGCGCGTTTGCGCGGGCTGCTGATGACGAAGGGGTCATCCAGCCGCAGCTGCTGCAGTGTCGTCGCTGCTGCCGCCGCCTGCTCGCGACCGTGTGGGGTGAGCTCGAGCTCGGTGCTGCCGGTGTGCTTGCCCGACTTTGACCATTCGGTCTCGCCGTGTCGGAGCAGTATCAGGCGGTGCTGCAGGAGGCCCACTCCTCCGATTGTGCCGCACGCTTCGTCACCGCCGACGAGCGCATGACAGGATGTCGGTGTGACGCGGGTACTTGCGGTCGCCAATCAAAAAGGCGGGGTAGCTAAAACGACGACGGTGGCATCGCTGGGTGCGGCGATGGTAGAGCTGGGTAAGCGGGTGCTGCTCGTAGACCTGGACCCCCAGGGCTGCCTGACGTTCTCGCTGGGACAGGACCCCGACAAGCTGACTGTCTCGGTACACGAGGTGCTGCTTGGCGACGTCGAACCCGACGTGGCGTTGGTGGAGACATCAGAGGGAATGACATTGATGCCCGCCAACATCGACCTCGCGGGTGCCGAAGCGATGCTGCTGATGCGGGCAGGCCGGGAGTACGCACTGAAACGGGCGCTCGCCAAGGTCGCTGGAGACGCTCCGACGGCGAAATCGGGTAAGGGGGCAGCCCCGGCGGCGAAATCGGGTACCGGAAACTTCGACGTGGTGATCATCGACTGCCCGCCGTCACTGGGGGTGCTCACGCTCAACGGCCTGACCGCTGCTCAGGAAGTGATCATTCCGCTGCAGTGCGAGACGCTGGCCCACCGAGGTGTCGGTCAGTTCCTGCGCACCATCACCGACGTTCAGCAGATCACCAACCCAGACCTCGCGCTGCTGGGTGCGCTGCCCACGTTGTACGACTCGCGCACCACTCACAGTCGTGATGTGCTGCTCGATGTCGCTGACCGCTACAGCCTGCCGGTGCTGGCGCCGCCGATCCCGCGCACCGTGCGCTTCGCCGAGGCCAGTGCGTCAGGTTCCTCGGTGCTGAAGGGGCGCAAGAACAAGGGCGCTATGGCCTACCGGGAACTCGCGGGTGCGCTGCTCAAGCATTGGAAGAGCGGTAAGGCACTGGCGACCTTCTCCCCTGAGGTCTGACGGTCTACCCGGGTTTGATTGGTCAGACCTCTCAGCGCGGGCTCGTGCCTCGCCCGCTTGATCGTCGTCTACCCGAGCACCACCAGCTCGGCGCCGCGCTGCTCCACCAGCATCGACCCGGCAACCGCGGGCACGACGGGCCCAGCAGGATCCGCCGGGTTCTTCCCCGCAGGCCGGTGCAACGGAATGTGGCGGACACTGGTGCCGGTCACCGGATCGAAGACGTCGTAGCCGCCGCTGACGGGAACCATCAACTGCCCGGCCATGATCGTCGCCGGACCGATGGGTGCGTTGTCGCCTGCTGCGGCGACGGTGTACTTGTACTGAAGGTTGTTGGCGGAGAACACCATTACGCTGTCACCGGTCCACCAGGTGATCAGGTCTCTGGGCCGTGACATGGTGGCCTCGGGAGAGGGGGGTGTGGGCACCACCGTGCTGGCGATCACGACACCCGTGTCGTCGACGATGTCGAGTCTCGGCTTTGGGGTGGGTATGTACACCGCGGTGGTCGTGTCGGCCACGGCGATCACGCGGGCGCCGCTGCCGTCACTGACACCGGTCTGTTGCACGTATTTGACCTCAGGTGTGTCCTCCTCGTCGGAGGGGCGCAGCAGCGTCAGCCGCAGATCGGCCTGGCCGTCACACACCTCAAGCACGGATACCGCAGCCGAACTCGCTGCCGCGGACGCGAGTCGGCACAGCGGGGAGGTGGGAATACCAGGCTTGATGGGCGCGTCGAGCGCACCGTAGCTGAGCATCCGAACCATATCTGAGCGCCACAGCTCCAGCCGGGTGTCCCCGGCTGACAGCACCGTCCCGCCGTCGCTGGACAGGGTGACCTCAGGGTCGGCGTAGCTGGAGCGAGCGGGTCCGCGCCGGCCGGTCCTGGCGTCCACGGTGCTTACCTGTCCGCAGCCGCGTACATCTGGGTAGACGGCTACGGCGTAGCTGTAGACCGAGGTCACTCCGCAGAGGTCGCGGTCACGGGCAAAGCTCCAGAGTGTTTCACCACTGGCAGGATCTCGGCCCTGTATGCCGCGGTCGGCGCCGGTCACCACGGCGCCCGCGACCACCAGCGGCTGGGTGGTTTCGGGGCTGGGCGCGGTCCACAACGGGGTGAGTGAGGAAGGCACCGCCTTGGCCGGCGTCAGACTCGGGATCGGTGCCGCCGCCGGATCGCTGATCGTTGCTCGGGAGTCGCTCGTCCACCAAACGATGGCCGCCACCAGCGCGATGACACCGACGATCGCGGTCGCGGCCACCATGTCGGCCCGAGTCCGACGTTCGGGTTTGACCATCGCGGGACGAGTTTCGGCTAGCTGGGGCCTGCGGCAGCTTTGTTCGGCCGGCGCCGCCGGCGCCGACGCCCCGACCGC
>JBMYXJ010000091.1:0-8364 GCA_049608285.1 Mycobacterium sp.
GAGCGAGAGCGCGGCACAGGCCGGTGACGACCACGCTCTTGCCGGCGTCACTCGTCGTGCCCGAGACCAGCAGGCCCGCCATCAGGTTCTCCTGAGCAGGAAGATGTCCATTACCCAGCCGTCCCGCGCCGCGGAATCTGCACGCGCATCAGCGATGTCGGGCAACACGTCGCCGACGCGTCCATGGACGAGCCGCTCTCCGGCGGCCCCGAGGTTCGCACCCCACCAGATCGTCCAGTCATCGAGGCCGGTGAAGTCGACCCGCGCTGTAGGCGGATTGAGCATCGCGACAATGTTGTCCAAGCCGGCCGCGACCGCGTTGTGCAGCCGGCGGCCGGTGGTCACGTGCACCGGGCGGCCGACCTCATGCAGCACAATACGATGCCGGGCGGCGAGCAACTGCGGCGCGCTGATGCCGGGAAGGACATCGAAATCCAGGTCGACCGATCTGAGCTTCAAGAGTTCGCGCACCTTCTCGACGACCCGGATGGTCGAGTCGTACAACGATGGATCGCCCCAGACGAGGATGGCCGCGGTGCCGGCACGCTGCCCCAACACAGCCGCGTAGGCGGCGGCGCGGGCGCCGTGCCAGTCGGTGACCGCGGACTCATAGTCCTTCTCATTCAATGCAGCGGATCGGTCCCGCGGTGGGTCTCGTACAGCGAGGACTGCAAGCGGACCGTTCGGGCCTGGGTGGGCCCGAACGATCTCGCGGCGCAGCGCAAGCAGATGGTCGTCGGCGGTTTTCTCGGCGGCCAGGACATAGTCAGCGGTCCGCAACGCCGTTGCGACCTCGGGCGTGACGTGTTGAGGGCCCATGCCCACGCCCAGGATTCGGACCTTCACCGGCGCGACCATCTCGGCGATCCTAGCTTCGTCGGTCCAACGGCTGAAACGCAGATTCGCAGCCGTCTTCCCGCCGACTCGGGTGACAACAAAGCTATCCAGCTTCCAGCACTGGCAGAACAGCGGCACATCCAGCTGGCGCTCGCCGGTAGCGCCCCGGGTCGTCGAGCAAGGCGGACCCGTATGCAGGTTGGCTGATCACTGATTCAGCGCAACAACGTGTCGAAGTGGTTGGGAGTCGAAGTCGTTAGACCTCGCCAATAGGTAGCCCGCGCAATCGTTCGGCCTCGAAGAAGCTAGCCCACGCAATCGTTAGACCTCGAAGTCGCTAGATACAGCCCATCGCGCAGACGTCGGCCGGAGGCCCGTAATCGGGATCAGGTGCGCTCGGCATCTGAGGAACCGGCTGGCCGGCAAGGGTCGCTGGCCCCTCGGTGAGGTCGATGCTGTGGTCGAGTTCCGGCGCTATCGGCACAAACTGACACAGGAAAGTAACCATGAGCTGACACGGGTCATCGGTCGTGACAGCACCGGCGGGCGCAGCCACACCAAGAGCTAGAGCACTTGCCCCAACAGCGACGGCAACCGCCTTCCTCACCCTGCTCATTACAGCCCTCCAACAGACGTGCGCCACTTGAATAACGCCGAAGCTTAGCCCACTGCACGCGCCTGCGATGGCGTTCGCTGGTCAATTGACAGCCTCGCCCACGAGGAAGCAGCATGATTTCATGAGCAGGAACAAGGCGTTCGTCATCGGAGTCGGGATGACGAAGTTCGAGAAGCCCGGACGCAGAAGCGGAACCGACGGAGCGACCCAGGAATCCAGCGAAGGCTGGGATTACCCGGCCATGGCCAAGGAGTCGGGAACTAAGGCCCTCCTGGATGCCGGAATACCGTTCGAGGCGGTCGAGCAGGCCCACGTCGGTTACGTATACGGCAATTCGACCTGCGGGCAGAGGGCCGTCTACGAGCTCGGGATGACCGGAATCCCGATCACCAACGTCAACAACAATTGCTCCACCGGATCGACAGCGCTGTTTCTGGCTACGCAGTCGGTGCGCGGCGGACTCGCCGACTGCGCCCTTGCGCTCGGCTTCGAGAAGATGCAGCCCGGCTCACTGCAAGGCGGAGACAGTGACCGCGAGCAGCCGTTGGGGCGCCACATCCGGGCCGAGTCGGAGTTGTTCGAGTTCGCGTTTCCGGTGGCGCCCTGGATGTTCGGCGCCGCGGGCCTGGAACACATGCAGCGCTACGGCACCACCACCGAGCAGTTCGCCAAGATCGGCGAGAAGAACCACCGGCATTCGGTGAACAATCCGTACGCCCAGTTCCAGAAGGCCTACACCCTCGACGAGGTCAAGGCCGCCAAGATGATCTACGCCCCGGCGGAACTGACCAGGCTGCAGTGTTCGCCGACATCCGACGGCTCCGCAGCGGTGATCGTGGCCAGCGAAGCGTTCGTCGACAAGCACGGCTTGGCCGGGCAAGCGGTCGAGATCGTCGGGCAATCCATGGTTACCGATCTCGAGACCACATTCACTGACAAGAGCGCGATCACCATCGTCGGCGCCGACATGACCCGCCACGCAGCCCGAAAGGTTTACGAGCAGGCTGAGATCGCCCCGGCCGACATCGACGTGATCGAGCTGCACGACTGCTTCTCGGTGAATGAGGTACTCACCTACGAGGCGCTCGGGCTCTGCGCAGAGGGAGAAGGCGGCAAGCTCATCGACAACGGGGAGACCACCTACGGCGGTACGTGGGTGGTCAACCCGTCCGGCGGCCTCATCTCCAAGGGTCATCCGCTGGGCGCGACCGGCCTCGCCCAGGCCAGCGAGCTCACCTGGCAGCTGCGCGGGACGGCTGACAAACGGCAGGTCGACGGTGCCAGGCTCAAATCCGGAGTTGCGCTGCAGCACAACATCGGGCTCGGCGGCGCCGTGGTCGTGACCGCATACCGCCCCGCCGAACGTTAGCCCGGGCGGCCGCACGAGCCCCTCGACCCCGCGACCCGGCCGCCAGCTAGGGGTGGTTGGCGGGGTTCTGCTGGTGGGCCTGGGCTTCGGACTGTTGAGATCGTGGGCTTCGGCGTCGCAGTGTGGTGAGCAGTCCCTGACTTGGGCTGAAGAGGTAGGCGAGAGTGAAGGCCGCGCCGTTGGCCAGCACGACCATGGGCCCCGATGCGGTGTCAAGGTAGTAGCTGGCATAGAGACCGACCAGGGCGCACCCGGCGGCCAGGGTGGGGGCGATGACCAGCATGCGGCTGAATCGATCGGTCAGCAGGTAGGCGGTGGCCCCCGGAGTGATCAGAAGAGCCACGACCAGGACGACGCCCACGGCTTGCAACGCCACCACGGCGGTCAGGGCCAACAGCCCGAGCAGGGCCGCGCTGAGCACCTTGGGATTGAGACCGATCGCGTGGGCATGGTTGGGGTCAAAGGCGTAGAGGGTGAAGTCGCGACGCTTGTAGATCAGGACCACCATGACGATGGCGCCCAGGATGGCGACCTGGATGAGGTCCGAGCGTGAGACACCAAGCAAGTTGCCGAAGATGATGTGATTGAGGTCGACCTGGCTAGGTGTGACGGATATCAGGACCAGGCCCAGAGCGAACAGGGTGGTGAAGACCACGCCGATTGCGGCGTCTTCCTTGGTACGGCTGGTGTCGCGGACGATACCGATGAGTGCGACGGCGGTGAAACCAAACAGGGCAGCGCCGACGGCGAACGGAGCTCCCGCGATGTAGGCCAGTACAACGCCGGGGAGCACGGCGTGTGAGACCGCGTCGCCCATAAGTGACCATCCGATCAGCACCAGCCAGCACGACAACGTGCCGCACACGATGGAAGCGATCAGCGTCGTGGCGGTGGCACGGACCATGAACTCCAGCCGCATCGGTTCGGCGAAGAACTCGACGACGTTCACGGGCGCCCTGGGGTGCCACTGAGGATGTCGAGGCCAAATGCCCGCGCCAGATGCTGCGGCTGCAGTGCGGTCTGGGGATCCGCGTGCAGCAGCACGGTTCGCATCAGCAGGATCGCCTCATCGGCAAGCTCGGGCAATGTGTGCAGGTCATGAGTTGAGACCAGAACTGTCGCGCCGCTGCCGGCAAGGTCACGCAACAGCGTGCTGATGGTGGCTTCGCTGCGTTTGTCGACTCCAGCGAACGGTTCATCGAGCAGCAGGAGGTCGGCACCTTGGGCGATGCATCGTGCCAGGAACGCTCGTTTGCGTTGCCCGCCGGAGAGTTGCCCGATTTGGCGGTGCTGGTAGTCGGCGAGTTCGACACGCTCTAGAGCGTCATCGACGGCGCGTTGATCGGTGCTGCGAGCCCGCCGCGTGGGACCCATGTACCCGTAGCGGCCGGTGAGCACAACGTCTCGCACTGAGAGCGGGAAGGCCCAGTCGATGGCCTCGCTCTGCACCATGTAGCCCACGACACCTGCCTTGCGCGCCTGAGCCGGGCTGCGTCCGTGGATACGAACGGTGCCAGTCTCGGGCCTCACCAGACCCATGATCGATTTGAAAAGCGTGGATTTTCCGGAGCCGTTCATGCCGACTAGACCGCAGACCCGGCCAGGTTGAATTGTCAGGGTGGCCTCGTGCAGAGCCAGCACGGGGCCGTAGCGCACAGTGACCGAATCCACCTCTAAGGCAGGGATTGTCACGAGATGCGATCGGCGGTCAGTGCCGCCGCAATGATGTTGGCATCATGTCGGATCAACTCCAGATACGTCGGTACCGGCCCGTCGGCTTCGGAGAGTGAGTCGACGAATAGCACTCCACCAAAGCGCGCATCGGTGGCTTCCACGATCCGCTGCATCGGCGCATCAGAGACAGTGGATTCACAGAACACGGCGGGCACATCGTTGGTGTTGATGAACTCGATGGCCGAGACCATCTGTTGTGGGGTCGCCTGCTGTTCTGCGTTGACCGCCCAGATGTACTTCTCGGTCAACCCAGCATCCCGGGCCAGATACGAGAACGCCCCCTCGCAGGTCACCAACGCCCGATGGGTTGGCGGCAGCCCGTCGAGCTGCCCGACGAGATCGTCATGGACCTCTTGGAGTTCGGTGCTGTAGGCCGCAGCGTTAGCGCGGTACTCCTCGGCGTGGGCGGGGTCGAGCTCGGCGAACGCCGAAGCCATGTTGTCGGCATAGATCTGCACATTCAGCGGTGACATCCAGGCGTGCGGGTTCGGGATACCGGCGTAGGCATCTTCGGCGATCTTCAGCTGTTGCACACCCTCACTGACCACGACATGCGGAACATCGAGGCCGTCGACGAATTGAGCGAACCACGCTTCCAGGTTCAGGCCGTTGTCGAGTATCAGGTCAGCACGTGCTGCCTTTTTGATGTCCCCGGGTGTGGGCTCATAGCCGTGAATTTCTGCACCCGGCTTGGTGATCGATTCCACTACCAGATGCTCGCCGGCCACATTGGCAGCGATATCAGCCAGCACAGTGAACGTCGTGAGCACCACGGGCCGCTGAGCTGGCTCGGCATCGCCAGCCGGTGAGCAGGCGGCTACGAGCGCGGCCATCCCGACGATGGCGATACCTCTGGTCACCGACCATGGACCCCGTCGCCTCATGACAACCTCCCAGCTGGTCGTCGCGAACAGCCGCACGATGTTTCGATAACCCGAAACTCTAGTGTTGGAGAGGCGAATCAGCAAGGTGTCCGCTTGATAGACGCGGAAGTGAAGGTGACAGGTCAGGGAATACCTGGGTCGCGTCGATGCTCGGCGAGCAGCTCAGCGAGGTGGGTCCCTTCACGGCCAGCCAAGTCAAGAAGTTGGGTTCGACACGAGAAACCGTCGGTAATCACCGACAAGGCCTCGTCGGCCTCTCGGACTGCGGGCAACAGGTCGTTCTCCGCGATGGCGACGCTGACGTCGTAGTGACCGCGTTCGGCGCCGAAGTTGCCCGCCAAGCCGCAACAGCCTTGCACCATCCGCGTCGCGACACCCGCGCGGCCCAGGATCGCCAAATCCGCTTCGAAGCCCAGGACGGCACTGTGATGGCAGTGCGGCTGAACCACGGCGCTGATGTCAGACCGATCCGGCGGCTGCCAACCATCAGTACCAGTGAGCAACTCGGCCAGGGTCTGCACAGAACGCGAGACCGCGACGCTGGCATCAGTGCCACCAAGCAGCTCGGTGGCGTCGCTGCGGAACACCGCCGTACAGGACGGTTCCAGGCCAACAATCGGCACACCAGCCTGCGCTGCCTCGGCAAGGCCGGTGACGCTGCGGTGCAAGATTTTTCGCGCCGCATCGAGTTGTCCGGTGGACATCCAGGTCAGCCCACAACACATCCGCTGTTGCGGGATACGTACTGAGTACCCGGCCCCCTCGAGCACACTCACCGCCGCGATGCCGACTTGCGGGGTGAAGTGGTTGGTGAAGGTATCCACCCAAAGCATCACCGGATCGCCGTTGGCGGTGGGATGTCGAGCGAACCATTGGCGAAACGTCTGCGTAGCGAACACCGGCAAGCCACGCCGGGGGTCGACGCCGGCCATCCGCTTACCGATCGGAGCCAACGGTCCTGCCATCACACGGTTGACCGTGCTCGGCATCAAGGATGCCAACCGAGCCCAGCGCGGCAGCCAGCCCAACGAGTAGTGCGTGGCGGGCCGGAGCCGGCGACGGTACCGCTGAAACAGGGCCTCAGCTTTCAACGTCGCCATGTCCACCCCAGTTGGGCACTCTGACGAGCAGGCCTTGCAGGACAGACACAGGTCGAGTGAATCCAGGACCTCGGGTGCGCGCCAGCCCCGCACGATTGATCCGTTAGCAAGTTCCTGGAGCACCCGGGCGCGGCCTCGGGTCGAGTCTTTCTCGTCGCCAGTGGCCCGGAAGGACGGGCACATCACGCCGGGGCCGCTGGAGATCCGACATTTTCCGACACCGGTGCAGCGATGCACTGCTGTGCTGAAATCGCCACCGTCTTGGTGGTAGCCGAAGGCTAGATCCGAGACTATCGACTGCGCGGATACCTCGCGCAGATCGGCGTCCAGCGGTCGCGGTCGCACGATCACCCCTGGGTTCAGGACATCCTCCGGATCGAACACGCTCTTCACGGCGGCAAAGGTGTCGATCGCGCCGGGGCTGTACATCAGCGGCAGCAACTCCCCCCGTGCCCGCCCGTCACCATGTTCTCCCGACATCGAACCGCCATAGCCGGCAACGAGTTTCGCCGCGTCAGTGAGGAATTCCCGAAACACTGAGCCCCCGTTCGCACGGCTGAGCGGAAAGTTGATACGGATATGAATGCAGCCGTCGCCGAAATGCCCGTAGGGCACGCCAGTCAGTTCGCGCTCTGCCATCAGTGCCTCGAAGTCACGCAAGTAGCTGCCGAGATGTTCGGGTGGGACAGCAGCGTCCTCCCAACCGGACTTGCCGGCGGGATCGGTCGCCCGGGCCGCCAGGCCGGCGCCGTCTTCGCGGATCTTCCACAACGCGGCTGCCTCACTCGGGTCACCGACCACCCAGCCCTGCATGGCGTCCGCCGCGATAAGCGCGGCGGCGGCGCGGGCAGTGACCTCGGCCGTGTCGTCTCCGCAGAGCTCGATCAGCAGCCAGCCCTTCCCGGCGGGCAGCGCAGGCACGGCGGCTGCGCCCCGACGCGCACGGACCACATTCACGATGCGGGCGTCCAGACCCTCCACCGCCACCGGGCGGAACGGCAGAATGGCGGGGACGGCGTCAGCTGCGGCCGGCATATCGGGATAGCCCACAACCAACAGCCGGCTCACCGCAGGTGCGCGTACTAGTTGCACGGTCGCTTCGCGCACCAAGCCCCAGGTGCCCTCGGTTCCGACGAACGCCTTCGCAACGTCGAAGCCGCACTCGGGCAGTAGGTGTTCCAACGAGTAACCCGAAACCTGCCTAGGGAATCGGCCGAACTCGGTGCGGATCACACCGAGCCGTGAGGTGACGACGCTGTCCAGCCTGGACAAGGCCGAGGACGTGCCGCGCTCAGCCGGCCCACCGACGCGGAGAAGCTCACCGGCGCCCGTCACCACTTCGAGTTCGGTGACGTTGTCGGCGGTGCGCCCATACCCCAGCGCCCGTGAGCCACAGGCGTTGTTGCCGATCATTCCGCCGATCGTGCATCGACTATGCGTAGACGGGTCGGGGCCAAAGCGCAGGCCATGCGTTGCCGCATCCCGTTGGAGGTCGTCAAGAATCACGCCGGGTTGCACGACCGCGGTCGCCGAGCCGGGGTCGACGCAGCGGATGCGATTCAGATGCCGAGAGAAGTCGACCACGATGCCCGGGCCCACTGCGTTGCCTGCAATCGACGTACCGGCGCCCCGAGCGGTGATCGGCACCCCACGCGACCGCGCCACCTCGACGATGGCGACAATCTCGTCAGGTTCTTTGGGAAAGGCGACCACATCAGGCACCAGGCGGTAGAGCGAGGCATCGGCGGAGTACTCGGCACGCCGCCGCGGTGAAGAATCGACATCGGCCACGCCCGCACGCCGAAGCGTCGCGACGATGTCGGC
>JBMYXJ010000092.1:0-7948 GCA_049608285.1 Mycobacterium sp.
ACGCAGTCGTTGGCACAGCGTTGAGCTTCCTCCTCCCTCCCCCGCGCCACCCCTTCCGCTCGGACGCGGGCGAGGAGTGCGGCCAAGTGTGTTACTTCATGATCAGCCCACGAGGCATCTAGGCCAATGTCTGAGATGAACTCCCTCGCCACCTCCGCATCACCTTCCCCCAACTTTTTCATAGCCTCCATTTGAGCCCTCCCGCGCGGAGAGCGCAGTAGATCCTCTGCTTTGACATAGCGTCCTCCTCGGTGTGTTACGTTGACTTTGGGGCGGTCAGTCATTACGAAGCACCTCTATGCAGGCGCGGATGCGTTGGGGGTCGGTGGCAAACATGAAATCCCACCGGGCGTCTGGGATAGCCTTCTCCATGGCAAACCACATCGCGCGCCCGTAGCCGCCTTTCTCCCCCACCTTCGCAACTAACAGTGAGGCGCAGCGGGCTTCGATCCAAAGGTGTTCAGCAGGATGCTCCGGATTCAGGAATCGATCTTCTCTGACGGCGATAGCCCAGCCATCTCCCCACCTCACAATCTCCAACCCCGCCATCTCGCAGGCTTCACGAAGTTCTTCTGTGGTTAGGTCAGTCATGACCCCTCCAGTTCGTCGGCGAGGGCGGTGATACGCTTCGAGCATTCCCGGAGCACGGCTTCAATGTCGCGACAGTCTGACTCGTAGGCGAGCACCTTTTCAGGTCCGCTCAACATGGGGTCGAGCCAGTTCCCCGGGATGACTTCTTCCGCCTTCCGCAGTCCGGTTATCTCCCGCTCTTTGCCGTGCTGGTCGAGTAGTTCAGAAAGACCACAGTCACATGGCTCGAAACCAATGGGCCGGTGTTTGTGAGGGTCATAGGCTGAGCAATACGTCGTGTGATAACCTCGCGCTTTCTCTTCGGTGGTCATGGGGTGGTGTCCTCTGCGTCTTTCCATGTGCCTATGACTCGCCGCCCGAAGCTCTTGGTAATCTCGAAACGGCCGAGTTTCGACAGCAGATGTAATGCATCGGCATTCGCGCTGATTGCCATTGAGTCGATCACACCCGAAGTTGAAACCCAACAATGCTGATCAACCATCCCCACCAGCGTCTCTTCTAGTTCCCGCAACCGCTCACACTCAGCCTTGAGCGCATCCCGCTCAGCCTCTGCGGCCTCAAGCAAACCATGCAGCCGTTCCGCCTCTGCGTTCGCCAGCGCGCGTCCAAACGATGGCCCGGGGTTGTCCTTCACTTTCTCGGCGATGCCTTTCTCGTACAGTTGACAGCGAGCGTTCAGGCGGCGATTGGTTTCGCGCGCGGTTGCAAGGTCAGCCTCTGCGGCGTCGGCTCGGTCCAGCCATCCTTGATGCGCCGTACAGACACGGATTCGGTTGTCCTCTTCATCGAATTCACAACAGCATCCCCACCCAACAGGTCTTCCTTTGCGGGCCTCGCGAATTCGGCGTAGCAGCTTCGCATCAGGCTCTAACTCGGTGACTTGCGCCTCCAACTCCGCAATCCGCCTGTCCTTCTCATCCACAAGCGTCTCCATTCTCATTGAGTATTCTGTGGGCATGTTGTTCACTCTGGCGTCTTTCTCTGGGTAGCAGCACGGCATCACATGCCTGACCCCAGGCAGCCGATGACAATGGCACCGACAGCCGTTGTAGGCCGGTGGGCACCCAGGCGGATATCGTGTTGGCAGCATCCAGTCATCCTCGGAGGGGGTTAGCACCTACCGAATCTGTAAGACTTGAAGCAGTCTTCCGACTCGTCAACGAAGAATCCCAACTGGTCGAGTTCAGCGATATCGGCATCGGACACTTTCTTGGGATCGATATAGCCGATCGTCAGTTCGTCGTGCTCGCAATGCGTCGGGAATTGCGGGTTGCCGTATCTCAGGAATATCTGAAGTGCTTTGATCAGGTCTTCCATCTCATCCTCCATAGCCCTGGGGCGGTGTGGGGTTAGAGTTAGGCGGCCATTCCGAGTGCGTGGCGTGCGTAACGCCTGCGATGGTCGTCACGACGCATTTCGGCCATTTGTTGCAGCAAGCTCGCTTTCGTTTCTGGGCCCGCTTTCTTCACCAGCAAGCAGTGGCGGGTCTCGGCCATACCCTCCGGCCAGCCAACCCATGACAGGCGGTCGTCCTGTACGCATGCCACGATCCATGTCTCCCGCGATGGCCGGTGAAACACCGTGTCGCCTGTGTCGATCTGTATCATCGTCATCTCCTGTCGCCCCTGGAAACGCCCAGGGCGTTTCGTGGGGTTGGGGTTACACCGAAACGACCAGTGGCTTCCTGCTGGCTGCCTGCGCCTGCTGAATGAGTGCCTTGGCGAAGTGGACGGCCTGCTCAGGGTCCATCGCCATCCACTTGACCGGTGTCCCGAAATCAATCGTGACCTTCTCGTTCTGCGCGTCATGTCCGATAGCGAACTGAGTGGCCCCTTCGTCTTCAGGGCCGTACATGCCGGCGGGGTGGTCGTTGACCTTTCCCAAGGCCGTTGCAGGACTCATGGAAGTGTTCGGGACCAGTGCGTCTCCACGCTTTCTCATGGCCTCATAGAGGTCGCCCATCTCTTTCTGGAACTCGGGCGGGATACCGCCGTGGTGGTTTGCCATGGCTACGCCTCCTTCCGTGTCTGCTTGTTCCAGGGGAGGAAGTCCCGGATCCATCGAGCGGTCGGGAAGTCACCCTGGAAGCAGAACGCCCGGTCGTCGATGGTCATGTTCGCGGCGGGCTTCTGGGTGGGGAACTCCAGGCAGTCGGCGAGGTCAGGAGCGCCGTTGAGACGGAACCATGTCTTCATGGCCTCAATTGCGCCGGGCTCCTTCGAGCGCGAGCTATAGAGGTTCACTTGCATCCCCGCCTGCATGTACTCACGGAGAGCGTCAAAGGCTCCAGGAACGGGCGGGTCAGGTATCTCGCAAGCACCCTGCCAGCCACTCTGGTAGCCGTGGACGACACCATCAAAATCAACGCAAATATCCCAAGGCATAGTCATTTCTCCTATCTAAGAACTAGCGCCCGTCAGGGCCTGAAGTCCTGGGGGTTGGTGGGGGTCACCGGAGCATCTCTTCGATTTCGCTCCATCGTTCGCCGGTTTGTTCGAGTAGTTGGGTGATTTCGGCCTCTTCTTCGACCTTCGACTGCCATAGGTCGTCGTCTCGAAGGGCTTCGACTTCATCGCGAATCAATTCGACGATTACCCCGGGCTCCAGAGCGTCCAGTTCCCAGGACTCGTAGCCGAAACGCCGGACGTATCCGCCAGCGCGGGAATCGGTGAGCTTGGCCGGATTGGGAGGTGGGTCGTACTCCTCGATCTGCCCCCTGTTCAGCGCGATTCGCTTCACTGAGATGCCGAAGCGGGAGAACAGGTCCAAGCGGTCCTGGTTGTCCCGGGTCATGTCGATCCCGCTTGGGTCGTGGTCCCCGAGGTGGAGCACGGTTACGGCCTGGCCGGACCTCGAATAGCTCGCGAATCGCTTCCCCGCTCGCCATTGCTCAGACTGCGATGTGTAGCCACGGCAAGCGAAGTAGGCGACGTCCAGTTCTTGGCAAATACCCTCGATCACCCCGGATAGGGCTTCCTTCTCGATCCACACCTCAATTCGGTTGTGCTGGTCTTCCCATTTATCAATGGCGAAGGCATGCGCGGCTGACTTCAAAATGTCGCGAGGGTCTTCCCAATGCGGCGTTGCAGCGAGATTCCGGGTGCGGTCCTCGATGGCTTCCCAGTCGATCAGGCCAGCAAGACGCGCCTGGCTGACGATGCGTCCCAGGCGCTTGTATTCCTTTTGGTCGTTGGCCAGCCAGTCGCGGGCGACGAACTGGTAATAGAGTTGCCTCAGGGTGAGCGTGTAGCCCTGCTCCTGATAGTCGTCGATGATGGAAATAGCGGCGGCGATTACGCGCGTATCACGGTCGTTGAACTCCTTCGGGACGAACTCTTCGGTAGGCATCTAAAGAGCCCCCCAACTGTCTAAAGGTTTGGGGTCGCCACACCCCTTTGCAGGGCTATTTAGCGAAATCGGGTAGACACCTGAGAAGGTGTGTACCGTTGAGAAATCAAGCGGATACGGCGGTGAGCGCCGCTGACTCTTAATCAGGTGCTCTTTCATTTGGGAACACCTCCCCGAAGGTTCTTCGGGAGCGGCAGGACCGTGATGAGCGTCTGGCCTCGAAAGAGGTAGATGAACATCCCGAACACCCGCATGTTGCTGGCGTTCATGTGTTCGAGGTACAGCTTGTCCAGATAGCGTTTCAGTCGCCCGCGCGCCGTCGCATGCTCGATGCCCGAGTCGTACGCACGCTGCACCATGTCGGGCACCGCGCGCTTCGGGATGCCGAGACGCTGGCGGACACGCTTCGCCGCATGATTGGTGATGGACAACTCTGAAGGGGGGGTCAAAAACCTGCCCCACTAATTGCCCCACTCTCCAGCCCCACTCCAGCCCCACTCCAGCACCGGAGCGGTTTTCGAGCTTGTGAGGGGAGGGCGCAAACCCCCTTGCGAAACAGTCGCTTAGCAAGGGGGCAGCGTTTCGGGATTGGTGGAGGCGGCGGGAATCGAACCCGCATACCCGCGTTTTCGATCAATGCCTTAGCAGTCATCTGCCCCACCAGTGCCCCCTTTCGAGGTTTCTGAGGCCTGATCCGGGAGGCCCCAAAGTGCCTCTGCACGGCTCCCTGCATCGGGGTTCATGGCCGGGATCCAGTCGGCGTAGGTGTCCAGTGTCATCTGCGTGGACTCGTGGCCCATTTGCTGGCTCACCCACTTGATGTTCTCGCCGGCGCCGATGAGCCAGGTGGCGTAGGTGTGGCGCAGCTGGTGCGGCGGGCGGTAGCGCACACCGGCGCGCTCGACGGCCGGGCGCCACTGCCACTCCCTGAACTGCTTGTCGGTGGCGTAGGGCGCGTCGGTGCGCGGATCGTGGAACACATGGCTGCGGGCGAGGGCGGTGTACGCGCGTTGCGCCTCGAGCGCGGTGCGGGCCGGCTCCAGGATCTGAACGTCACGAAGCCCGGCCCGGGTCTTCGGTGCCTTGGTCTCGCCGCGGGTGCGGGCGAAGCGCACCCGGATCACCCCCTTCTTGAGATCCACGTAGGGCCAGCGGAGCTCCAGCATCTCCTCTGGGCGCAGTCCTGACCACACCGCGGTCATGGCGTAGAACGCCGCCTGCGGGTGGAGCTCGTCCACGATGGCGCGGATCTCGTCGGGCGTGAACGGATCGACCTGATCGCGTGCCCGGCGCAGCTTGTCCACCTTGCGGGCCATCACCTTGAAGTCAGACAGCGGATTGCGGTCGATCTTCTCCGAGGTGCGCGCCTCGCGCATGACGTGGCGCAACGGGGTCAGGATGTTGGAAATCCGCTTCTGGGTGAGGTCGTGGGAGTCGATCCAGGCCTGCACGTGGCTCTGGCGCAGCTCAGACAGCCGCATATGGCCGAAAACCGGGATCAGGACGTGATTCACGCTGTTTCGCCAGTCCAGGTAGGTGGAGCGCTCCACGCGCTTCTGAGCGCCCGTCAGGAACCCCGTCAGGGCCTCGCACACGGTTTCGGTGTCACCGGCGATGAATGCGAAGCGCCCGGCCTTGCGGCTGTTGGGGAAGGTGCGGGCGTAGTCGAAGGTGCCGCGCTCGATGGCGTTCATGATCTCGCCGCGGAATCGCTTGGCGTAGGCCATGTTCTTGGCCGTTGGCTCCAGCTGCAGCACTTCCTCGCAGCGCTCGCCCCGATATGGGAACCGGATCTCGATGCTGCTCTTCGTGCGAGCCCTCACCCCTGATCCTCGACCCATCGGTGATACCCCGTGATGCTGATGAGGATCCGCCCGTCAGGCGCTTTCTTCCAGACCTTCCCCTCGGCCCAGACGCCCGCCTTGATCTTCGAATCGATGGCGCAGAGCGAGTAGCCGGAAATGGCTTCGAAGCGCTCCTTGCGAACCCAGTTAATCACCGGATCCGGACTCGGCTCAAGCACCGGCACCCCGCGGCGGGGGTCAGTGGTGTGCACGACGGTGGGGAGGGGGGCGGTTCTCACGGCAGCTCGTCCTTCAGGGACGCCCGCACCTTTCGAGCGAACGCGCACTCAAAATCACAGTGCTCGGTGCCAGCCAGGGAGCAGTGGTAGTACGCCTCGCGTTCGCCACCCGCCAGGAAATGGGCGCCGCAATCCTCGAACACCTCCTCGGGCACAGGCTCGATGGCGTCGGCGTAGTCGTGGTCTGGGCTCACGACTTCCCCTCCGACCACCCCTTCCGCAGCGTGTCCAGATCCCCGTTGTTGATACCCCCGCAGGCGGCGAGCACCACCTGGATCAGCTCCGTCGAGTCTGTGCAGTCCATGCAGACGTCGATGTCCCAGCTTCTCCATACTGGGTTGCCGTCCTTGTCCGCCGGTCTCGACGGGACATTGATCTCCAGGCTCAACACCCGGTCGGACTCGTGGCACGTCCCGCAGACGTCGCAGCGCTTGGCGTGGCTCATGGCTCAATTTCTCCCGTGCCCCGGCAATCCTCACAGGGGGCATACCCATCGCCGTGCCAGCACTCACCAGCACCGATACACATGTCGTCGATGCAGACCATGCGTAGGCCCTCACCGTCGCACCTGGGGCACGCGTAAGGCATGTCGTCGTCACATGGGCCGAAGTCGGTGGTTGGCTCGCTCATGACTTCCGAATCTCCATCGCCAGCACCGCCGCCTGCAGCGCCTCGATCCGGGTGTCGCCGTCGAAACGCATCTCCTCCCAGTTGGTCCAGTCGCCGAACGCATCCACGACGAACGCTGGGCCGTCGAAGTCCGGGTTCGCACACGGGATCGTCACGTAGTGGCCCTCGTCTTCCGTCAGCTTGTCGATGAGGGCGATCTCGGCGAGAGCGGTTTCGGGCGCGGTCACAACGAATGCCCGCCTGGAACGTGTGGCTGCAATTCCGCGATTCGCTGCTTGCACTTCCGGCACGTCACGGATTCGCTCCGTAGGGTCCATGTGGCGCGGCCGAGGTTGATCGCCCGCTTCCTGCGGTAGCACAGAGCGGATATGCCACCGCTGGCGTTCACCGAGGCTGCGTAGTGAACGATCTGGCTCACAGCCTCAGCGCCCCCTGCGCGGTGCGACGCTCCTGCATGGGGAGGTAGTCGGCCTGGGCTTCGATGCCGATCCAGTTGCGCCCGAGCTTCTGAGCGACCTCGGCGGTGGTGCCGGATCCCATGAAGGGGTCGAGGACGGTGCACTCGACCACGCCGGCGCCGTGCTCACACCCTGGGCGCCATCCAGTGGTGCGTGACGTCGGAGGCGCGGTCATAGTTCCTGTCGCCGCGTTGCGTGTACTAACGCCGATGGCAGATTCCTTGAGCCCCTCGCGTCCAGGTCCGGGGCGGGTTTGCATGCTGGTGCGCTCCACCTCCCGCAGCCATGGCGCCCCACACTCCGAACAGCATCCGTACGCACTGGTGCCGGCCATGATGGCGCGCTCGGGAATCGGTCTCGGGAAGCATGCGAAGTGGGCTTCGGGGAACGGCTCTGGACTCAGGTGCCAGACGTTCCTCATGTTGCGTTTGGTCACCACGTCGCGAACGGCCGCGCTCCAACTCTCGTTCTGTTTTCCAGCAGCTTCACGCCCGGCGGTGGCCTTGGGGTTTACGCCGGCGCCGCGGCTGTGTGCATCACCCGTGGTCTCCTCCTTCACCGCCTCAGCGTCGTAGAAGTAGTCTGGACTCTTCGAAAGCAACCAGATCCGCTCATGCGCGCACGTGGGGCGATCGGTCACCGCCTCCGGCATTGGCGCCCGCTTCGCCCAGACGATCTCGCTGCGCAAGGTCCAGCCATCAGCCTGCAGGGCCATGGCGACCCGGGAGGGCATCAACATCAGTTGCTTGCGTGCGAGGCCCTGAGCGCGCACTTCGAACTGGCGAACGCGTGCGCCGGCTGTAGCTGCTGAGCGACGGCGCAGGTCTCCGCTCAACCC
>JBMYXJ010000092.1:7958-8357 GCA_049608285.1 Mycobacterium sp.
CTGGGTGCCACCTCGAGCGCCGGTATACCCATCGCCCAGGTTCAGCCACAACGTGCCGTCGTCGCGCAGCACCCGCCACACCTCGCGGAACACTTCCACCATGTGCCCGACGAACGCCCACGGGTCGGGTTCAAGCCCCAGGCAGCACTCCATGGCCGGTACGTGCATGAGGTTCCCGAGTCCGGGCATCGGCTCGAAGTCGATTGCAGGCCATTGCACGGGTTGCAATCCATAGTCACGCAATGCGAAGTACGGCGGCGACGTCACCACGCAATGCACGCTCTCCGCCTCCAACGTGGGCAGCACATCCAGCACGTGGCCGTGGTGGCAGGTCATGCGGTCGCCTCCAGAATCGCCCGTGGGGTCCTTGGGCGGATTGAACAGTCGCTTGATGGTGGC
>JBMYXJ010000093.1:0-8247 GCA_049608285.1 Mycobacterium sp.
CAGGTGGTGGACGCCATCGCGCGGCCCGGGGATCGCCCGTCGTCCGCGGTGTCGGCCCTGACCCAGCGCGAGCGGGAAGTCCTGAAGCTGATCGCGGATGGGCTCTCCAGCAAGGAGATCGCGGGCAAGCTCGGCAAGGCCGACATGGAGCAGGTGACCGAGTCTTTGCAGCACGCGTACGAGAGCGAGCAGAAAATCGATTTGATCGTGGTGTGGAAGGGCGGGATCCGCTTTGATCCCTCAATCATTGCTGATGCGTCTTTCATCTCGATGAAACTGTCCTCATTGAGTCACGTTCGCCGCTACGCGGTAGTCGGCGGGCCGGGCTGGATGAAGAACATGGTTGCCACCGTGGCCTCGGCGCTGCCGATTGACATCCGCGTCTTCGACGGTGACGACGAAGACGCCGCATGGGCGTGGCTGAAGTCTGCTGATCCAGATAGCGAGTGAGGCATTCCAGGTGCCCAGTTCGCCTATCCCATCGGAAGGACGCCGACACCGCGGACCCAGAGCCCAATCCGGGGCCAGCCGCTTCAGTTCGGGTTAGCAGCCCGCCGGCGCGGGTCCGTGGGATCCACACCATCGGCGACCCACGCGTCCCGCATGGAGCCAGCTCCCCTGAGGCGCACCCACGCCGCCTCCGTCGCAGTGATCGGCACCGCCGACAACACGCTAACCGGCGACAACGGCTCCGGCAGGACGACGTCACCGATCTCACTGCGCCCCAACAGGAATGCGGTAAAGGGAGCGCCCTGCCACAACGGAGCTTCCAGATCCACCAGCGCGTCGGGCTCTAGGACCACACCCTCAACGGAGGGCGCGGCGGCGACCACCGCCACCGAACGCGCTAACCCGACGGGCGGAGGCCCACACAGGGCCACGGCGATCTCGGCGCGGGGGCCATGTACGGGGTCGGCGAGCAACTCGGCTGGATCGACCATGGGGCGCCGGGAGCACCCCAGCGAAATATAGTGCGCTGCGTGAGAATCGGGGTTATCCCGAACTCCATAGCGGATGACGTCGATGGGCTCCGCCCCGATGAACGTCACGCTCGCCTCAACGGGCTCGGAGACGATACCCATCCGCGTGAAATGGTCTCGCAGGTGTGCGCGGACCCGGATCAGGACGTCGCTCACCCGATGACTGCCAGGGGGGCAAGGATGCTGCGGAAACGCAGATGGAATATCACGGCCCTAGGAGGTTAAATCGTCAAGCGTGCCAGTAGGTCCCGGCCCCGCTCGGCGCTCTGTGGATCGCACAGCACGTCGTAACGCCCAGCGACCAGTTGCATCGTCGAGCTGAAATCTCTGGTGCCCCGTGCCATCGCGTACGGGATCGCCGTGGTGATCAGGCCGAAAAACACGCCCGCAATCAAACCGGTGATCAGCGCACTCCATGGATTGGGGCTGAAGAAGCCCAGGATCAGACCGATGAAAAGACCCAACCAGGCGCCGGTAAGTACGCCGCCGCCGAGCACTTTCGGCCAGGACAATCGTCCCGTCACCCGCTCGACCTGCATCAGGTCGACCCCGACGATGGTCACATGCTCGACGGGGAACTGTTGATCCGAGAGGTAGTCCACGGCACGTTGAGCTTCGACATAGGTCGGATACGACCCGATCGGCCACCCCTTGGGCGGAGTGGGCAGTCCGACCCGGCGTCCACGTCCAGGGGCAGTGACGCCGGGCGCCGCGACGGGATTCTGTCCGTGCTGGAACGGGCTGGTCATGGTCTGAGGGCTCCTTCGAGTGCGTGACGTGCAACGCTAGTCTGCCTATCAACGCTCCGGGCCCGCCTAAGGTGCCCCGAGACGCGCTCACTGCGCTTTGCGAGGGTTCCCGAGCCTTGCACTAGGTTAATCAACATGACAAATCCGGACGACGACGCCGGCCGCATCGAATCTTCCGATTCCACCGCTGGTGGGTCCGAGCCGTCGCCTGCAGGCTACGAAGCGCCTCCAATCGAGCAGTCGCCCAGTTCGCCGCCCGCGTCCGCGGATTACCCGCCGCCGGCCGCATTCACTCCCCCAGACTCGGACTACAACGCCTCGGCGTACACCCCGCCGACCGGTTACCCACCGTCGGGCGATTATCCGCCACCAGGCGGCTACCCAGCGCCACCGGCCGGCTACCTACCACCTCCGGCCGGCTACACACCGCAATACCCAGATCCCGGTTCCTCGCCCTACCCCGACCCGGGATACGGTGCCGCGTCCTACCCGCCGCCATCCCCATACGGGGCCTACCCACCGCCGTCCACCGGGTACCCGGGCGTCGACTACGGATACGGGGCGCCCGTACGGCAGGGCACCAACACCATGGCGATCTCATCGCTGGTGGCCTCGATCGTCGGTGTGTGCTGCGGTCTGGGAGCGATCGTCGGGATCGTGCTCGGCATTGTGGC
The DNA here is from genome assembly GCA_049608285.1 of Mycobacterium sp. GTDB lineage: Bacteria > Actinomycetota > Actinomycetes > Mycobacteriales > Mycobacteriaceae > Mycobacterium. Next base: position 2,404 of record JBMYXJ010000093.1, read on the forward strand.
GCTCAACCAAATCAAACAGACGCGCGAGGCCGGCCAAGGCCTGGCCATCGCGGGGATCGTCGTGGGTGTGGTGACCATGATGATAAGTCTGGCCTGGACCATTGCGGCCCTTTCCAGCTGACGGGGGCAATATTCGCGCCGCGACGCTCTTGGGAGTGACCTGATGTCCAGTAGTCACGGCGCTCGCGAAGGTCTCGAAACCAACGAGTCTGGCCCCCAGGACGAGGGTGAAGTCGACCAGCAGTCCGCCGGGGAGCGCGCTCCGGCTGAGAACAAGTCGACGTTCCGCAGACGCTGGATTGGCTTCGGTACCGGCGTGCTGTTGGCGGTATTGGTCTATCTGTTACTGCCCGACGACCTGGCCCACCCAGCTAAGGTGACCGCCGCCATCGCCGTCCTCATGGGCGTGTGGTGGGCAACCGAAGCGATCCCGATCCCAGCCACCGCGCTGCTTCCGCTGATCGTCTTTCCGCTGGTTGTGGATGACGTGGACGTCTCCGACGTCGGCGCCTACTACGGACGCGACATCATCTTTCTGTTCATGGGCGGGTTCCTCATCGCCCTGGCGATGCAGCGTTGGAACCTACACCGGCGAATCGCATTGCTCACGCTTCGGGCAATGGGCACCAGTGCGACCCGGGTAATCGCTGGTTTCATGCTCGCCACCGCGTTCCTGAGCATGTGGGTGTCCAACACTGCGACGGCAGTGATGATGGTGCCCATCGGCGTCTCGGTGCTGATGCTGGTCGGCACGATCACAGGGCAGAAGCCTGAAGCCGACGATACCGATGTCAAACAGCAAGTGAGGAGCTCCCACTTCGGTACCGCTCTGATGTTGGGCATTGCGTACGCGGCTTCGGTCGGCTCGCTTGCAACTATCATCGGCACTCCGCCGAACACGTTGCTGGTGGGCTATCTGCAAGACGAGCAGAACATCACCATCGGCTTCGGCCAGTGGATGCTGCTTGGCCTTCCAGTCGCCGCCATCCTGTTGGTGTTCACCTGGCTGCTGCTGGCCAAGGTGATCTTCAAGCCGGAAATCGACGAGATCCCCGGCGGCAAGGAATTGTTCGAGACTGAGCTCAAGAAACTTGGCGCCGCCTCCAGCGGCGAGCGCCGCGTGGCGGTGATTTTCGCCTTGGCCGCCATCAGCTGGATAGCGTTCCCACTGGTCTGGGAGCAGCCTCCCCTCTCCGACGCCGGTATCGCGGTCGGCGCCGGGCTGCTGCTCTTTACTCTGCCGGCGGGATCGAAACTGGGCGTGCGGCTGCTCGACTGGGCTACCGCAGCACAACTGCCGTGGGGTGTTCTGCTGCTGTTTGGCGGCGGTCTGGCGCTGTCCTCGCAGTTCAGCTCATCAGGACTCACCGAGTGGATCGGCACCCAAGCCCAAAGCATGAAGGGGCTGGGGATTCTGCTGCTGGTGGGGTTGATCACGACCGCGGTGATCTTCCTGACCGAGTTGACGAGCAATACCGCCACCGCGGCAACCTTCCTACCGGTGATCGGTGGCCTCGCGGTGGGTATCGGCCAGGAGCCATTGCTCCTGACGATCCCGGTCGCCCTGGCGGCGACTTCGGCGTTCATGCTCCCAGTCGCCACCCCGCCCAACGCCATCGTCTTCGGAACCGGCTACGTCAACGTTGGCGACATGGTCAAGGGGGGGATCTGGCTGAATCTGTTCGCGATCTTGCTCATCACCGCGGCCACCACCACCCTCGCGGTGTGGGTATTCAATATCGCGACCTGAGCGCGATCCTGCCTCGGCGGATTCGTCGCCCCCGGTGTTCCGGGACTTGCTGAACATGGTGGCGCAGCTGCCCGGTACATGGTGGCGCACCTGCGCGGTTCGGACAGGCGGTTCGACGGGGTTGCCGGTTTTCCGCATGGACAGTCTCTACTCTTGACAACCGTGGCGTCGGTCAACAGGGTCTACGCGGCCCGGCTCGCGGGGATGGTGGTGCTTGGCCCCGACGGCGAATCCGTCGGACGGGTACGCGATGTGGTCATCGGTATCAGCGCCGCACGCCAACAACCCCGGGTTCTCGGACTCGTTATCGAATTGCTCAGCCACGGAAGAATTTTCGTGCCCATTTTGCGGGTCACGGCGATCGAGCCGGGCGCGGTCACGCTGTCCACCGGCAACGTGTCCCTGCGCCGCTTCTCACAGCGTCCGGGCGAGGTTCTCGCACTGGGCCAGGTTGTCGAGACACGGGTGCAAGTCGATGATCCGGACCTGACACAGCTGGCCGGATTCGACGTGATCGTCGTGGATCTCGCTATCGAACAAGCCCGCACCCGCGACTGGATGGTCACCAAAGTCGCGGTGCGTCCACCGCGCCGACTGGGCCGACGCAGCAATGTCTACCCCGTCGACTGGGAACATGTCCACGGCCTCACGCCGTCCGGTCTGGCCATGCCCGATCAGGGTGTGGCCCAACTCCTCGAACAGTTCGGCGACCAGCGACCTGTCGAAGTGGCCGACGCCATCCGCGAGTTGCCCGCCAAGCGGCGCCACGAAGTGGTCAACGCGCTCGGCGACGAACGACTCGCCGATGTGCTGCAGGAGTTGCACGAAGACGAGCAGCTGGCGCTGCTGCAGCAGCTCAAAACCGACCGCGCCGCCGATGTACTCGAGGCGATGGACCCCGATGATGCCGCCGACCTGCTCGGGACGATGGCACCGGCGGATGCCGAACTGTTCCTCCGACGGATGGACCCCGAGGACTCCGAGGACGTGCGCCGCCTGCTCAGCCACTCCCCGAACACCGCCGGCGGCCTGATGACGTCCGAGCCGGTGGTACTGGCTCCCGACACCACCGTTGCCCATGCCCTTGCGCGAGTGCGCGATCCAGACCTTACGCCGGCGTTGGCATCGGTAGTTTTCGTGGTGCGGCCGCCCACCGCCACCCCTACCGGCCACTATCTGGGTTGTGTACATCTGCAGCGCCTGCTGCGCGAACCGCCTGCTGAGCTGGTCAGCGGAATCGTTGACACCCACCTGCCCGAGCTGCGGCCCCAAGACTCGCTGGGTGCGGTCACCCGCTACTTCGCCGCCTACAACCTGATGTGCGGGCCGGTGGTCGATGAGGAACATCACCTGCTCGGTGCCGTCTCGGTCGACGATGTGCTCGACCATCTGCTGCCCGACGACTGGCGAGAACGAGAAGCCGAATCTGTGATCGTCACCGCTGAGGGAACGGTATGAGCGAATCGTCGGCCCGGCAGCGCCTCGACACCCCCCGCGTCTCCCGATCGCTTGCCCCCCGAGTCGATGTCGAGGCAGTAGGCCGGGTCAGCGAACGGTTCGCTCGGTTCCTCGGCACCGGTCGCTACCTGGCGATCCAGACCGTCGTGGTGTTCGTGTGGGTCCTGCTCAACATCGGCGCCTTCGCCTGGCAGTGGGATCCATACCCATTCATCCTGCTGAACCTCGCATTCTCCACCCAGGCCGCCTACGCGGCGCCCTTGATCCTGCTTGCCCAGAACAGGCAGGAGAACAGGGACCGGGTCTCCCTGGAAGAAGACCGCAGACGGGCCGCGCAGACCAAGGCCGATACCGAGTACCTGGCCCGCGAATTGGCAGCGCTGCGCCTTGCTGTCGGCGAAGTTGCCACCCGCGACTATCTGCGCCGCGAACTGGAGGAGATCCGCGACTTGCTCGCCGACCTACGCGGACCGGCCGAAACCGGGCCTGCTGAGACGGGCACCCAGGCTACCCGCCGACAATCTTAGGAAAATGGGTGAGCTAGCTGTGGCGATTGCTGTTACGACATCGTTGTCGAGTAGGTATGGTGGCGTGGTTCATAGGTGATCAGACAGGCAGGGCGGTTCGAGTGCACATAGGGGGATCGACCCTCCGCGCAGCGGGCCGCCGCGTGGGCCGAGTTGCGCGCATGCCGGCGGTCGGAGTGGCCGCGGTGCTCACACCTCTTGTATTGGCCGGCGCCGTAGGAGCGTCCGCTCCATCGATCAACCCGCCCTCCCGTCCGTTTCACACGGTCGCGGGCAGCTCTTCTTCGCCACCTCCCGCGGCCGTAGTCAATTCACCTGGGGCACTGCGCATTCCGGCAATGGCATTGGCGGCCTACCGAAACGCCGAAAGCATGATGACGGCAGCTTTCCCTGCATGCGGGGTTAGCTGGAACCTGCTGGCCGGGATCGGGCGCATCGAATCGATGCACGCCTACGGCGGCGCGACAGATTCGCGTGGAACCGCGGTACGACCGATCTACGGACCCGCCTTGGACGGCACGCTGCCCGGCAACGAGATCATTGTGCAGAGTCGCAGCGCTGACCGGGTGACCTACGCCAGAGCAATGGGTCCGATGCAGTTCCTGCCCGGCGCCTGGTCGCGCTACGCGTCCGACGGCGACAATGACGGCAAGGCCGACGTCCAGAACGTGTTCGACGCATCACTGGCGGCGGCACGTTACCTGTGCAGCGGCGGACTGAACTTACGCAATCAGGCAGACGTGATGGCCGCAATTCTGCGCTACAACAACTCGATGGCCTACGCGCGCAATGTGCTGAGCTGGGCCGCCTCCTACGCAACCGGTGTCGTGCCCGTCGACCTGCCGCCGATCAACGGGTCCGTTCCGACGCTAGGCAGCAGCAGCAACGGAAGCTTCAGTAGCGCCAACCCCCACCTCGACAGCGCACAGGGACTTGGACCCGGGTTGCCGTTGAACGCCACCGGCCTACCCCCCAACGATCCGCTGTCGCTGATCCCGCTCATGGTGCGCACCGACGCAGCCAGTCAGATCTCGACCAATGTCCCGGGATTCGCGCCTGGTCAGTCTCTCGGACCGCTTCCCGGACCCGTCCAGGCTCTGCAGGCATTCCCGCAGCCGGCAGCCCAGCAGCCGGCGGAATGGTTGCCTCCATGGATGCAACCGCCGCCCGAGCCGCAGTGTGCGGTGTTCTGCATTCAGGACACCGCCCCGCCTGCGCCCCCGGGGTTCGCACCGCCCCCGGCACCGATGGCCCAGCCGCTACTCCCACCCGGTCCACCCATGGCTCCCCCACCAGGGGCTCCCATGCCGGGCCCGCTACCACCAGCACTCGGCCCCACGCCGGGTCCGGTGGCTTGAGCGCAGCGGTCGCCCGCCTTCAGATCGCCGCCGGCATGCGGCCTAGACTCGCCGGTGATGTCTTCAACCCCGCCTGACCTAGAATCTTCGGTCCGTGCCGCGCTGGCCAAAGTGATCGATCCTGAACTGCGCCGTCCAATCACCGAAGTGGGCATGGTCAAGGCCGTCACCGTTGGCCCGGAAAGCCATGACGGCCAGGACGGATCGGTGCACGTCGAGCTGTACCTGACCATTGCCGCCTGCCCGAAGAAGACCGAGATCTCCGACAGCGTCACCCGCGCAGTTAGCGACGTGCCCGGCACGGGCGCGGTGAAGGTAACTCTTGACGTGATGAATGACGAGCAACGCGCCGAACTGCGTAAACAGCTACGCGGTGATTCGCGAGAACCGGTGATCCCCTTCGCCCAACCTGACTCGCTGACCCGTGTGTACGCCGTCGCCTCCGGGAAGGGCGGTGTTGGCAAGTCCAGCGTCACGGTGAACCTGGCCGCCGCGCTGGCTGCCCGCGGGCTCTCGGTCGGCCTTCTCGACGCCGACATCTATGGACACTCGGTGCCCAGGATGATGGGCACGACCGACCGGCCGACGCAAGTCGACTCGATGATCCTCCCGCCGGTCGCGCACGACGTCCGGGTCCCACGCAAAGTTTTCCATGAACTGGCTCGGCAGCTCGACCGCGTCCCAGGGCACGCCGTTGATGCCCGAGACGCTCGGATAATCGACCCGCGTCAGCAGGTGATGCAGCGTATGC
>JBMYXJ010000094.1:0-209 GCA_049608285.1 Mycobacterium sp.
CCGGACGATTACCGGTTTTACTGCGGGCGGCGAGCTGGAGTGGGAGATGAACGAAATCTTCCAAGGCAGTTACTGCTCAGAATCCTCGGGTAATACTTGCGAACCGATTGAGTACCTGTCGGGCGCTCCGCTCGTTGGCGAATTCAGCGGTCTGGCGGCACTCTCGGTGGCCCTATGGTCACCACCATCGCCGACAACAGTCGTGGGCT
>JBMYXJ010000094.1:219-8188 GCA_049608285.1 Mycobacterium sp.
TTCTCCCAGGGGGCGGTCATCGCGACCGAGTGGCTCCGCGGCAACAGGAACAATATCTTTGCCCCCTCCCCTGAGGATCTCTCGTTCGTGCTCGTCGCAAACCCGCTCCGCAAGTATGGCGGCTCGCGTCCGGCCTACGACGACGACATCCAGCCCACGCCCACTACCCGGTACGACGTTCTCGATGTCACTGTCGAGTACGACGGTGTCGCCGATTTCCCCGATAATCCCTTCAACCTTCTCGCGGTTGCCAATGCGCTCGTCGGCTTCCAATACATCCACATCTTCGGCTACCAGGACGTCGACCTCGAAAACGCCGAGAAGCTGGTGTGGAAGGAAGGGAACACCACCTACGTTCTCATCCGACGCGAGAACATCCCTTTGCTGGAACCGCTGCGAGAACTTGGGTTAGGCGGGCTCGCCGACAGCCTCAACGACCCGCTCAAGGCCGTTATCGACTCCGCCTACGACCGCACCTACCCCGGATTAGTGAGCCAAGACGAGCTCGATTCAGCTCTGCAACAGTTTTCGTCACCGCAGCCTGGAAGTGATGCCGAACCGGTCGCGCCTGCAGCGGCAGCCAACGCCATCAACCGGTCCGCAGCGGTTGCCGAGTCGCCCCAAGAACCGGACGCGGTCCAGCCGCATGAAGAAAGCTCAGAAAACGCCGAAGGCGCCGAAAGCCTCGCGATACCCGAGTCGGGCGAGTCGGTGGCCGATGATCCAGAAGTAGCCGGTGAGGCCGACGAGCCGACCCTCGAAACTGAAGCTGAGCCCTCACCGGCCGAGGCCGACGAAGTCAACGCCGAGACCGATCCGGACAGCCAAGATGACGACTCGACACCGGACATTGAAGTCGATCCGGCCAGCCAAGACGACGAGTCCTCGTCCGACGTTGACAACACGGACAACAGTGTCGGCTCTGATGAAGCGACATCCCGCGGGGGAGAGGCCGACGGGGAAGACAACACCTCCACTGCGGCAAGCGACAATTCAGAGCCGAAGTCGGAATCCTCGTCCGGGTAGCTCACCGGTAAGCAAACTGGCAGAAGTGCTGGCGCGCAAGGTAATCACAGATAACACCGGCGATTATTGGCTGCGCGGTCCAACAACGGCGCCCGACCTCACGGCGAGCGTCCCGCCTAAACTGCACATATGACGCAGGGTGCTGATCCGGACAACGTCGTCGCCGAAGGCCTGCTGAGGGTCGAGGACTGCCTAGATGCCAGCGGCGAGATCGCGCTGCCGCCTGGAGTCAATCTGATCTCGCTCATTGATCGCAACATCGCCAGCGTCGGAGACTCGATCGCGTATCGCTATCTGGACTTCAGCGGGCCTGCGGGCGGTGGAGCGTTGGAGATGACGTGGAACGAACTCGGGGTACGCCTGCGGGCCATCGGTGCGCGAATCCAACGTGCGACATCCCGCGGGGATCGGGTCGCGATCCTGGCGCCCCAGGGTCTGGAATACATCGCGGGTTTCTTCGCCGCAATCAAGGCCGGGACCATCGCCGTGCCCTTGTTCGCTCCGGAACTACCGGGCCACGCTGAACGCCTCGACACCGCACTGCGGGACGCGCGACCGACAGTCGTGCTGACCACGACCGCGGTTTGCGACGGTGTCCAGGATTTTCTGGAGAACCGGCTGCCGGGACTGGGCCAACCGTACGTGTTAGTGATCGACGGGATCCCCGACTCCGACGCCGGCGATTTCGTCGCGAGCGACATCGAGGCCGGGGACGTCTCCCACCTGCAATACACCGGTGGCGCGACCCGGTCACCGGTGGGCGTCGAGATTACCCACCGCGCGGTGGGCACCAACCTGATGCAAATGATCCTGTCGATCGATCTACACGACCGGAATAACCACGGAGTCAGCTGGTTACCGCTGTACCACGATATGGGTTTGTCGATGATCGGCTTCCCGGCGGTCTATGGCGGTCATTCCACCCTGATGTCACCCACAGCGTTCGTTCGCAGGCCGCTGCGCTGGATCGAGGCGCTCTCGGCAACATCAAGAATCGGCCGCGCGGTGACAGCCGCGCCGAACTTCGCCTACGACTGGGCCGCTGCACGAGGAGTGCCCGACGCCGGGGCCGGGATCGACCTGTCCAACGTGGTGACGATCATCGGCTCCGAGCCGGTCAGCATCGATACAATCAAAACATTCACCGACGCGTTCGCGCCATATGGCCTGCCCCGCACCGCGTTCAAGCCGTCCTACGGCATCGCCGAGGCCACCTTATTCGTCGCGACCACCGCGCCGGCGGCGCAACCAAAGGTTGTGTACTTGGATCGGCGGCGGCTTGCCGCCGGACAAGCAGTCCGAGTAGCTCCCGATGATCCCCAGGCGGCCGCGCATGTGTCGTGCGGCCATGTCGCCCGTAGCCTGCGGTGTGCGATCGTCGACCCGGAGACGGCCGCAGAGCTACCCGACGAGCAGGTCGGTGAAATCTGGTTGCAAGGCAACAACATCGGCCGAGGTTACTGGGGCAGAGAAGAAGAAACCCAGCGCACCTTCGGCGCGCGCATCAGCTCGACCCTGCGCGCTTCTAGCCATGCCACCGGCGGCACCGCCCGCGCATGGCTGCGAACCGGGGATTTTGGGCTCTATCTCGACGGTGAACTCTTCGTGATCGGCCGGATCGCAGACATCGTGACCGTCAACGGTGCCAGACACTATCCACAGGACATCGAGTCCACCGTGGCCGGGGCATCGCCTATTGTGCGACGCGGTTACGCCGCGGCCTTCACTGTGGGTGCAGATGACGACCAGGACCTCGTCGTGGTCGCCGAGCGCGCTGCCGGTACCGCACGCATCGATCTGTCCTCGGCGATCGATGCCATCAAAACCTCTGTGCTAGAGGGGCACGGGGTTCCGGTCATCGATGTACGCATTGTGCCTGCTGGCTCGATTCCGCGAACCACCAGCGGCAAGCTGGCCCGGCACGCTTGCCGCACCGCCTACCTCAGCGGGGTGTTCGACTGAGAGCCTCAGCGGGGTGTTCGACTGAGAGCCTCAGCGACCCTAAGCGCCCGAGGTAGCGCCGGCGACACTGAGCATCAAGAACAGCCCCGGCAGCAGATTGGTCACCTGGTGAGCAACGATACTGGCAGCCAAATTGCCGCCATACAGCCGCGCCAATCCGATCGGGAGCGCCACCACCAGCAGCAGCGGTGCCCGCGTCCACTCGAGATGGGCGACAGCGAACACCACCGTGGTGACGATCAGCGCCGGCCACCGTCCCCAGCGCCGGTCCACCACCCCCCAAAGCAAGCCGCGGTAAACGATCTCCTCGCAGACGGGGGCGAGGACCACGACGACCATGAACACGATGACCGCCCACGCCCAGGTGCCCCGGACGTCGCCGAACGCACTGCCTACCGCGGAGTTGGCATCCTCACCTACGATCACGATCCATACCGCCGCAGCGGGGAGCGTGAGAAGCAACCCCCCGGCTCCGAACAAAGCCCCCACCCCGGCGCTGCGCCAGGACCACTGCAGCCTCAGGTCGATGCGCGGCCCGTTACCCCGCAGCGTCGTTATGAGGATCGCGAGCGCAGCCGCAACAACGGTCGGCACCGCGACAGCCAGAACCATCGTCGAAACCGCAATGGGGCCTTCTCCGCCCAACAGCGACCCAACGAGTAGCGCCGACCCAAGGTAGGCCAGTTCCACGACGAGGAAGGCGCCCAGACCCCAGCGCTGCGGGCGCGACTGCGGTTCAGCGTCCACACCCGGACGCTAGCTCATCAGCTGATGGCGACGAACGGGCTCATCACGTCCCGAACGAACTGGGTGATGTTGATCGACGGATTCTGGTCTGGGAAGCTCACCGTCGCCAGAACATTGCCCCCCGCATCGGCGAAGTGCCCGTCGGCGCGGTCCTGATGCGATGACGAAGTCACCAAGATGATTCCCGACGCTCCCGCCTCCTTGGCCAACGGCACCGAAAATCTGGCGTTCTCCACCGTGCTGCTGGCTCGGTCCTCAACAAGGATTCTCTCGTCAGGAATTCCGTACATACGCAGCATCTTGCGCATCTGCCCACCCTCGGTGTTTCCGTTGCGAGGGTTGCCACCGGTGACAATTATGGGTGCCTTCGGGAATATCTGCGCCACGGCCAGGCCGGCTAGAACACGCGTATGCGCGATCAGGCGCAGACCGCCGCTCGGCTTGAGTCCATACCCGAGCACCACGATCGCCGGCTTCGAGAAGTCCTTGGCCACCAGTTGCGCTGGGCCGGCCTGGGCGCTCCCCACCGACATAGTTGCGAACAGAAGGACGACGACCAGGGCCAGCGAGGTCCTGAAGGCAACGACCGCCGCCCGGCACGCAGCCAGTGCACCACCGCGCTGCCCCGATGAATCAGTCATCATCGGTTTCATCGCCGCGTCGCACCAATGTATTACGGTCCGCGTATTACAGTCCGGGTACTACGGTCCGGTCTCAACGCATGAACGCAGCGACGACCATCTGCTGCTGCCGTTTACACGACCGGCCTGAGACAGGCTCTGGTGGAGGGTGATGCTTTCTTACCGCAAGTTCGGCCGCCTAGCGCTGGCCGCCGCCAGCTCGGCTCTCTTCTTCGCCACCGCGCCCTTAGCCCTTTCGGCACCTGCCTATGACAGTCAGGGCTATGTGGACTCAACCGCCCGGTGTGCGGCACCGAACACCGCCGTCGTTTTCGGGCGCACGGCGACTTCTCGAGTGGCGATTTGTATGAGTTCTGACGGCGAATACCAGTACCGTGGCGTACGGGTGCGTGACGGCGCCAAGCTGATCGTGCCCGCCTCGCGCTCCTCCGATGGAGCCTTCACAGCAGCCAACGACGGATTCCAGTACATGGTGACCTCCCGTGCATTGGTCATCAGTTCGGGAACGCGAGTGATCCGCGACGAGACAATGCTGGACTTCCACAGACCAGGTGCGACAACCGCGCCCACAACCACAGCGCCCACAACCACAGCGCCGAGAACCACAGCCCCCACAACCGCAGTGCCCGCCGCGCCCGCAACGCCGACCCCGACCACACCCTTGCCACCGCCGCTGGCGGCCGAGGAAGGCGGCAGCGGCAGCTGACGGGCCAGCTCACAGGTATGGGTCGGTCCAGGCACTGATGATGCGGGCCGCCCGTGCCGCCTGGTACTTACCGGTGAGCAGGTGATCGGCACCCTCAAGCGAAACAAAGCTGCGCGGATGCCTGGCCGCGCGGAAAATCTCGCTGGCGTTCGCGATACCGACGGTGTTGTCGGTGGGTGAATGCATAACGAGCAGCGCTCGGTGCAGATTTTTTATCCGCTCGCGTAGGTCGGCGGCCCGCACGTCCTCGATAAAATGTCGCCGCAGGGTGAGGGCTTTGCCGCCGATCAGGAATGTCGCCTCGCCCTCGGCCTCGATTCGCTGCACGAGTGCGTCATAGCTACGCTCGACGTGGGCCGGCTCAAACGGTGCACCGACGCTCACCACCGCGGCAACGGTCGAGCAGTCGTGGGCTGCCGCAATCACCGCTGCGCCGCCGAAGGAGTGGCCGACAAGCAGACGTGCCTCGCGGCCCGACTCGTTCATGAATTCCACCGCACGAACGGTGTCGGCGACCTTGTGAGAGAAGGAGCCATCACCCCAATCGCCGGCGGAGTCGCCCAGTCCGAGGTTATCGAACCGCAGCATGCCGATTCCCTCGCTGGCGAGTTGTTTGCAGATGCGGCTGGCCGCTGGGGAGTCCTTGCTGAGTGTGAAGCCGTGGGCGAAGACACCCCATCCCCGGACGTCGGATTTGGGGAGGTCGATGAGGCCCGCGAGTACCGGACCACTGCTGCTGGGGAACGTGATGCGTTCTGCCACGTCGATTATCCTTTCATCGCACCCAATGAGTGGACGGAAATTCAACCGTCGGCCACGTTCGCGGCGGTGTTGGCCGCGGTCGAAGACCACAGCGCGGACCTGGCGAACATACATTGGCGCTGCCGTAGTCGGGCATGTTTATCAAACTCTGGTACCTGCTGAATGACTTTGCGCCGCAGCGCTACACAGCAGCCCGTTGGGGACTTGGCCATGGGATCACCGGCGGCGGGCCAGCAGCCACGCATCACCGTTGCCTTCCCGGGCCGCTACGAGCTCCAAGCCCTCAAACGCCAGCCGCAGCTCGCCTGCTTTCACTCGATATGGCCCGGTAGTGCCCCCGACTTCGCTGAGCGCGCTGATCGCGAGGAGCCCGCCGCCGGCAAGTCGCTCGACAATGGACCCGTCCAGACGCCCGTCGCGAAACCTGTTGCAGACAACCACATCTACCAACGGACCTGCAGGTAATCCGTCATCGAGGTCCACGACCTCGAAGTGACAGCGGTCAGCCACACCGCCGAGTGCGGCGAGCCTGCGCGCCTGCATGATCGCAACCGGGGACACGTCACATCCCAGGACGTCCAATCCGCGTTGAGCCAGCCATACTGCGGCCCCTCCACGTCCACACGCCACATCAAGCGCGTGGCCGGTGGTGGGGAAAATCTCGGCAGACGGCCGAAACACCGCGGGGAGGCCGACATCCTCCTCCGACACGACGACGTGCTCGGCGTACCGCCGGTCCCACCGGACGCGATCTTCGTCGGACACGACCCCAGGCTAAAGCTTCCGGCAGATATTCCCGACTCGCACCGAAGGGCAACCTACAGGGCTGCCAACGGCGAGGGGACTAGCGTCGCATGCATGGGTGAAAGCCGGATGAGGGTACTGGTCGTCGGAGGGGGCTTCGGAGGACTGTTCTGCGCCCGTAGGTTGGCCGGCAACGATATTGACGTAACCCTGCTCGACCGCACTGCGGGCCACTTGTTCCAGCCGCTGCTCTACCAATGTGCGACAGGCACCCTCAGCATCGGACATATCAGTCGCCCGCTGCGCGAGGAGTTCGTCCGATGCCGCAATGTCACCACCCTGCTCGGAGAAGCGCTCGAATTGGACCCCGAATCGCGCCAGGTGACCGCCAGCCGCCCCGATGGGAGCTCGTTCACCATCGACTACGACGTGCTCGTGATTGCCGCCGGGATGCAGCAGTCCTACCTCGGCAATCCGCAGTTTGCGCAGTGGGCACCGGGAATGAAGACCCTCGACGACGCCCTGCGCATCCGCCGGCGCTTGTTCACCGCCTTCGAGATCGCCGAGACGCTGCCGCCCGGGCCCCAGCGTGACAGCTGGCTGACCTTCGCCGTGGTCGGCGGCGGTCCCACTGGGGTGGAGCTCGCCGGGCAGATCCGGGAGTTGGCGACGCGGACGTTGGCCAATGAATTCCACAGCATCGAGCCAGAAGAGGCCAGGGTGTTGCTGTTCGATGGCGGAGATCGCGTGCTGAAGAGCTTCGCTCCGAACTTGGCGGGCAAGGCCGCCGAAATCCTACGGCGGCTCGGAGTGGAATTGCAGCTGGGCGTGCACGTCACCGACGTCTGCCGGGAAGGAGTGACTGTCATACCCAAGGCCGGCGGTCCAGAACAGCAATACTCTGCCCGGACCGTGCTGTGGACCGCCGGCGTGGAAGCCGTACCCTTCGCCAGACATATCGCCGATGTCCTCGGCGCCCCGTCCGACCACTGCGGTCGTATCCACGTCGAATCCGATCTCTCGGTGCCAGGGCACCCGGAGATCTTCGTCATCGGCGACCTAGTCGGTCGAGACGAACTCCCCGGTGTCGCGGAGAACGCGATGCAGGGCGGTCTACATGTGGCCAGCTGCATCCGCCGCGAGCTCCGGGGCAAGCCACGACGGCCCTACCGTTACCGAGACCTCGGTTCAGCGGCCTACATCAGCCGCGGAAATGCGCTGTTGCAGGTCGGGCCCCTCAAGCTCGCTGGCTTCGGCGGCTGGCTGGCTTGGGGGCTGATCCACATCGCGGTACTCACCGGGGTCCGCAATCGTCTCAGCACTGTCACTACCTGGCTCGCGACCATCGCCCGCGGGGCCCGCTACCACCGCGCCTTCATGC
>JBMYXJ010000095.1:0-8184 GCA_049608285.1 Mycobacterium sp.
ACATGTTAGCGATCTCCGTCGGCTGCGGGTTGGTCTCCGGAATCGCCGGTCTGCTCATCAGCTACCACGCCGGGTTACCCACCGGCCCGACTGTGGCGCTGGTAGCCGTGACACAGGTTGGTCTGGCGGCGGCCTGGGTGCGCCCGGCGGGAGCCATGCGCCGGACGCTGCTGCACGACCGGAATGAACAGGCCAGGCGGTAGCTACCCACGAATGTCAATAGGGTGCCACGTTTTCCGAGCAGCTGGCCCACGTGCACCGCGCGCAGCCGGCGCTCACCACTGCCTGTTTCGCCGCTTTACATACTTCGCTGCTTCAGCAACCGGGCCGCATTCCTGCTACGCCGGCGGCGACCAAGCCGGATCAGCCCGTGCAGCTAAACACGAATGGTTGACATGCGTCATTACGCATGATTTAGTCGCCCTAACCGAGAATGCTTGTCACCCCTGCCCACTGTCCGCATCGGCATACGGAGGATCACATGTCCGTCGTTTCCCGAACCATAGATCCGCCAGTCGCCGACCCAGCTCATGCCGGATGTACGACCCCGCCGGCTCAGCTTCCTGCCGAACACGTTCTGCAGACCGCCGGCGAACTGATGCGGGCCCTCGCGGCGCCGGTGCGCATCTCCCTGGTGTTGCAGCTCTGCGAGTCCCCGCGCTGCGTGCACGAGCTCGTCGATGCGTTGGGCCTGGCGCAACCGTTGATCAGCCAGCACCTCCGGATACTGAAATCCGCCGGCGTGGTGGCCGGCGACCGGGCCGGCCGGGAAGTACGCTACCGCCTCGTCGACCAGCACCTGGCAGACATCGTCGTGGCGGCCGTGTCGCACTCAACGGAGCCACGGTGAGCAAGGTCGGAGGGGACGCCCTGGCCTCGGGCGACTCCGGGGTGCGAGCGACCCGGCAACGCGCGGCAGTGTGGTCACTGCTGGAGAACTTGAATGAATTCCGCTCTGCGCAGGAATTACACGACGAACTACGACGCAGAGGCGAAGGCATTGGGCTCACAACGGTGTATCGAAGGCTGCAATCCATGGCGGCCTCTGGATTAGTCGACACGTTGCGGACCGAGACTGGCGAGGCCCTCTACCGCCGCTGCTCGGCCCAACATCACCACCACCTAGTGTGCCGACGCTGCGGCGCGACCGTCGAGGTGCAGGGTAAGCAGGTCGAAACCTGGGCGGCCAAGGTGGCTAAGGAGCACAAGTTCTCCGAAGTCAGCCACACCATCGAAATCTTTGGCATCTGCCCGCAGTGTTCAGATCACCCAGGCGCATAGCCTATTTCGCACCTGCGCTCCTGGATATCAGCACCGCCCACGTCAACGAATCCCCCGTACCGTCGCCGCGAACCAGCGCTAGCGTGGCCCGTAGCGGCAGCGGAATTTCTCGACCCGGCCGGCCGAATCCAGTACACGTTGCTTTCCGGTCCAGAAAGGGTGCGAGGCTGAGGACAGCTCCACCACAATCAGCGGGTACGTCCGCTTCCCACCAGGTGTCTCCCACTCGGTGGTGCGGGAGCTGGTAAGCGTCGACCGGGTCAGGAATGCCTGCCCGGTGTTGGTGTCCTGAAATACTACTGGGTGGTAGTCGGGATGAATGCCTGGTTTCATCCTTCGTCTCCTTTGTTGGTTGTTGGTGCGGCAATCTCGGTCGCGACACCGGGACTGTCTCCGCATGGATCGTTGTGCCAATCGCCGAAAGGGTCTACGTAGCTAGACCATTCGTCGGGGCGCGACATCTCCTGATCGGTTAGTAGTGCGCTCTGTAACGCCCCGGACACCTCAGCCGGGTGGGCGCCGCAGATCAGGATTGTCAACGACGTGTGCCGATCTCCAAGCTGCTCGTCCCATTGGGTTGCAGCCAGCGCACGACGTTGCGGATCGACGTAGGCAAGCTCGCTGGAACTCATTGCGGCCAACCAGGTCCCGGCGTGTTCGACCAGCAGACCGCCACCGGCGGATTCGATCCACATGACATCGTCGAGCCGATTGGCGACGAAGGCGCGCCCCCGAGCTCGGACGACGCCCTCTAGGAGATGGTCGATGGCGCCGTGCAACCGTTCCGGGTGAAATGGGCGTCGGGCGGCGAACTCCATCAGGACTGTGGCGCCGTCGGAATCCAGCGGCGGCTGACCGGCCAGCAGAGGATCGTGCGGGTCGCGCTCTCTGCCTCGCCGTGCGTTCGGCTCCAGATGCCGCAGCGCCTGCTCGACGTGATCCACACCCACGGTGATACGTGCCAAGGGGGCCAGTCGGCGCAGCACCGCCAACGTCGCGGCCTCGGGCTGGTTCAGCACCAGGGCATCGGCGAACTCTGCCTGCCCGACCACGACTTGGGCTACGGTTCGGCCGTCGTCGAGCACTCCGGATCCGAGCGCCTGCGCCAGCCAGTTTTCGCAATCGACAGTGGTTACCACCGCGTCGATGACAACGTCGCGGGCAGCCGGGCCGTCGATGTATCCGGGACCAACACGAACGGAGACCTTGTTGATGGCGTAGCAGATCGGCTCCGGTTCCATCCAGGGAGCGAGGGATACCACGATGCGGTCCACATCATCACGACGGTGCAGGCGGCGAAGCAGGATCAAGAGGTCATTGCGCGTGGTGCATGCCGCGCACCCATTGGACAGCTCCAACGGCATTTCACTGGTAGTGACATCACCCTGCCTGACAACGCTGACCCAGCGCCGTACCACCTGTCCGTCGTACTCATGCCCCACCACCAAGGTACCTGGGGTCCCCAACAACGCGCCCGCAACGCGGTCGTTGTCTCCCTGCCCGGCGACCAGCACCACCGGAGTCCGCATTGACTCTCCTATCGAGAATAGTTGTCAATAAGCCGAGGCATACGCTACCGTCTCGAGCGAGCATTGTCGAAAACGATTATCATTAACTGAAGGAGTCCACGTGTCGGCACACTGCCAAGTCACGGGTCGGTCCCCGGGCTTCGGGAACACGGTGTCACATTCGCACCGGCGAAGCCGGCGGCGCTGGAGCCCCAACATTCAGCGCAAGACCTACGTGCTGCCATCGGAAGGCCGGCACGTCACACTGCAGGTCAGCGCCAAGGGAATCAAAGTCATTGACCGTGACGGCATCGAAGCCGTGGTAACGCGACTGCGCAAGCAGGGGCACAAGATCTGATGGCCAGCACCGACATTCGGCCGATCGTCAAGCTGCGCTCCACTGCCGGGACTGGCTACACCTACGTGACTCGCAAGAACCGGCGCAACGACCCCGACCGGCTACTGCTGAAGAAATACGATCCCATCGCACGACGCCATGTCGACTTTCGTGAGGAACGCTGACATGGCCAAGAAATCCAAGATCGTCAAGAATGAGCAGCGCTGCACCCTGGTGGCACGCTACGCCGAGCGCCGCGCGGAACTCAAAGAGATCATTCGGAGGCCCTCCACCAGCCCGCAGGCCAAGGCTGCTGCCCAAAGCGCATTGCAGCGGCTTCCCCGCGATGCCAGTCCGGTCAGGTTGCGCAATCGCGACGCCGTCGACGGCCGTCCGCGTGGCCACCTGCGCAAATTCGGCCTTTCCCGGGTCCGCGTGAGAGAGATGGCGCACCGCGGCGAACTACCCGGCGTCTCGAAATCAAGTTGGTGACCCCGTGAGACGCACGAAGCCCCAACCACGGCGGACCCCCGCCGAGCCGCCGCGCAAGAAGCGCAATCCCCTTGACGCCCTGGGCATCACCACCGTGGACTATAAGGACACCGCTTTGTTGCGGACATTCATCTCCGAACGAGGGAAGATCCGATCCCGCCGGGTCAGCGGTGTGACGGTTCGACAACAACGGCAAGTCGCCATCGCGATCAAGAACGCCCGGGAAATGGCGCTGCTACCGTACGCCGGCACCTAACACCGATCACCGCGCGGACACCTAGGCCCTTCCTGGCGGCTCATCATGGTCGTGATCGCCAACAGCTCCTGCCTGATCAGCTAGCCGCTCCGCCGCGGCCCGCCGCGCCGCCACGGTCGCCGGGCGGACCTGACGATGCAGTACCCACGCAACGAACCATGCCGCGCACGCGACGGTGACGACGGCGAAGCTCGGCGGCAGATTGAACATCGCCGATATGGCCACCCCTGACCAGACCGACACCACACTTATCGCAGCGGAGATGGCCATCGCCGCCGGCGGCCGCGCAGTGAGCATGATCGCGGTTGCGGCCGGGGTAACGACAAGCGCAAACAACAGCAGAGTGCCAACCGCCTGGACGGCCATGGTGATTGCCAACCCAAGCAACGCCATGAAGATCATCGATAGCAGCCGCACAGGCAGCCCCTTGGCCTCCGCGACCGGGGCATTGACCGACGAGAACAACAGTGGTCGGTAGAGCAGACCGACACTGACGGCCAAGGCCAGCAGCAGCACGCTGAATGTCACCAGCTGCCCACGCGAGATCGCCAGCAGGTTTCCGAACAGCACGTTGGTCATGGTGCTCGAACTCTTCGTGGCCAATGAGTTGAAGAACAGTCCAAAGCCGGTCGCCAGCGCCAGGATCGTGCCTGTCGCCACTTCGCGGTCCGAAGCACGCTTGCCGAGCGCACCGATCACCAGTGCCCCACCGACGCAGAACACTCCGAGACCCAATCCAACGGGCAGACCGACCAGCACCGCACCGGTTGCGCCCGGGAAGCCAATGTGGGCCAACGCGTGCGCGGCGAAGGCCGCATTGCGCACGATCACGAAGTAACCAATCAGCCCGGCGGCGAGCGCAACAATGGTGCCACCGGCTAGCGCATTGGCCATGAAGGAAGCATTGAGGATCTGCCACCAATTATCTTGATAGCCAACGGAAAGGACCTGCACAGACATCAGGAACTCCTCATGTACAGCTCACCCTGCGGTGTCCGCACAACCTGGATCGGGGTGCCGTAGAGATGGCTGAGCAACGTTTCGTCGACAACATCATCCAAGACGTCAAAATGCGCATGCCCGTCGAGCAAATAGATCGCACTGTTTAGCACACCAAGTAGCGGATTCAGGTCATGAGCAACCACCAAAATCGTGACGCCTATCTCGGCGTTGAGTTCCGCCACCAGATGGACGATCTCGCGCTGATTACGCAGATCCAACGATGCCAGCGGCTCGTCGAGGATCAGCATCTTTGGACGTGCCACCAGGGCCTCGGCAATGGCGATGCGCTGGCGTTGTCCGCCTGAGAGTTGTGAGAGGCGCCGACTTGCGAAAGCCCCGGCCCCAACTGCGTCCAGTATGTCGTTGACTCTCCGCCGATCCTGTCGCGTGGGCCTACCAATCCCCCAGCGTGTCCCGTTGAGGCCCAACATGACCGCGTCGCGAGCCCGGATCGCCTCCCCGGACGCTGCGGCGTAGTTCTGCGGAACGTAGCCGATGCGATCGTTGACCTCACCGGGAGGCTTGCCCAACACTCGAACCGAGCCGGAGGCCGGAGGAATCAAACCCAGGACTACGTTGAGCAAGCTCGTTTTGCCTGATCCGTTGGCCCCGATGACCGCCACGATGCCGCCAGCGGGAACCTCGAAGGTGCCCTCCGACCAGATGAGCTTGCCGCCTCGCACCACGCTGACATCCTCGAAGGCCAGCGCTACCCCTGGCACTTCGTACTCACCCCGCGACACCGAGAGCCTTCGCCAGAGCATTCAGTTGTGCTACCTGCCACTGCTCGAAGGACGTTGCCCACGGCGGCACCGTCTCGGTCGCTTCGACGACCGGAACGCCGGCGGCTTCAGCGGCGCCGCGAATCTCCTCGGGTACCGACCCTTGGGTCTGGGTGTTGTAGATCAGGACATCGATCTGGTGCTCAGCCAGGGCGCGCTGGAACGCGTCCACGTCGGCGGGCGACGCATCTGACTTATTGGCCGATGCGCTCTGGTATCCCGGCGGCGTCACATTCACAAGGCCGATATCGTTGGCGGTGTAATCGAAAACATTCTCAGTAGCCGCGTAGGGCCTCCCCGAAGCGCGGGCCCGGATGGCGTCAAGCAGCGTCTTGTAAGGCTCCATCGAGGCGGTGAAGGCCGAGCGCCGTTCGGCGAAGTAACTCTTGACCTCAGGGGACAGTGTCGAAAGTTCCGCCGTCACCACGTCGGCCACTGCGGTCACCGCCGATGGGCTGTACCACAGGTGCGGATTTGCGCCCTCCGCTGTCTCTGTCACCTCGGCCGCGTCGACGACGGGTGCCTCCGGGGCAGAAGTAGCGGCGAGCTTGGAAGCCCACGGATCGTAGTTCGCACCGTTGACGACGACGAGCTGCGCATTCGCGAAAGTCGCGGCGTCTGCCGGCGCTGGCTCGAATTCGTGCGGGTCAACCGACGAACTGGCCAGCACCGTCGTCACCTTCGCGCAATCACCGCCCAGCTCGGAGACGATGTCGCCCCACTGGTCCACGCTGACCGCGACGTTGACCGGGGTCGCGGCACACCCGCCCGCTGCTGGGGCACTGCCGCCGTCCGCCGCGGGCTCGGAGCGTTCCTCCGACGAGCAGGCCACCAGTCCCAGTGCCATGGCCAGCGCGAGCAGCGTCGCGACGCCGGACAACGGATGACGGGAAGCCCTCACAAGCGATAACCATAACCGTTTCCAATTGGAAGGGGCTCGCGGTATCAGAAGGGGCTAGCGGTACAGGTCACTGCGCAGTAAGCGACGGGCTTCGACCTGACGCTTATGTTCGCCGCGCCACGATCACTGGGACCCGGGCCGAATGCACCACCTGCGAGCCCACCGAGCCCAGCAGCATGCCGGTGAAACCACCTCGACCGTGGCTACCTACAACCAACAGCTGCGCACGCTCGGCCTCCTCGAGCAACCCGCGGCTCGGTTGGTCACGATGCACTACGCGACGCACCTTGACATCGGGGTAGCGCTCTTGCCAGCCGGCCAACCGCTCGGCCAGCAGCATGTCCTCCTCGGGTTGAATCTCATTCCAGCCCGCCCCGGGCAGTTCATAGCCTGCGTCGCTCCAGGTGTGCACCGCGACCAGGTCCACACGACGGCGCGAAGCCTCGTCGAAGGCCATAGCGGTGGCGAGCTCGGACGCCGGAGAGCCATCGATACCCACAACAACGGGCGCCTGCGCCGGATGCGGGATCAACGGATCCTCGTCGTGGATCACCGCGACAGGACAGTGCGCATGCTGCACTACCCCAGAACTGACCGACCCGAGCAGCCGACTTTCCCACTTCCCCAGTCCACGCTTGCCGACGACGATCATGTCGGCGTCCTTGCTGAGGTCGGCAAGTGCCTGTACCGGCTGCCCCGAGATAATTTGCTCCTCGACCCGGAAGCCATCGGCGCCCCTGGTCGCGGCTTCGGCGACGCCTCGCGCGTCGGCCAGAGCCCCGCGCGCGGTCTCCTGCTCTTCTTCAAAGAAAGCAGAAGGCAGCGGGACTTGAATCCAGGACTGCACAGTCGCCCCAGGAAGCACGTACACCAACGTCAGCGGGACACCCCGCAGCGCGGCATCCCGAGCGGCCCAATCCACGGCCACTCTCGATGGCGCCGAACCATCGACCCCCACGACGATCCCGAGAGCTCCCGATTGGGTGGACATCCGCCCTACCTCCTCATTTGTGGCCGGCGACCATGCCGCCGGGTGATTCAACGCTATCGCCGCGCCACAGTGCGTATAAGAGGGCGACGGTCACCGCGACGAGGGGACGAAAGTCCTTTGTCCCCTCGCACTCGGCGTGGCCTACGATCCCATACGTAGGAAGCGAGCGGGCGCGCAACGGCCATCGGATACTTCTGTCGAAATCGCCGAGCAGACCAATCCGCCCAGAGGTTGGCAACGAATCGGACAAGGGCGTTGTTGGATAATGCCCTTCTACCCGTACGAGCGATAGCCGGTGGTGGCCATGAATTCAGTCCAGGGCGAGGAGTTGGTGGTCCTGCTTGACAGCGCGGGCCACCACATTGGCGCGGCACCGAAATCGGAGGTGCATCACAGCTCGACACCGCTGCATCTGGCCTTCTCCTGCTACCTTTTTGACGACACTCGCCGGGTGCTGCTGACCCGACGTTCGCTGGGCAAGAGAGCATTCCCCGGCATCTGGACCAACTCGGTCTGCGGCCACCCCGGACCCGGGGAGCCGGTGTCAGAGGCGGTCACCCGAAGGGCAACCCACGAACTCGGCGTTGACATCGCCGAGTTGCGCTGTGTTCTTCCCGACTTTCGATACCATGCG
>JBMYXJ010000096.1:0-8149 GCA_049608285.1 Mycobacterium sp.
AAAATATCGGCGCCAGGACCGATAGAACTAGTTGGGTTTTGCAGCAGGTATTGCGTCCCACTAGGCGGGGTTGACCCCCGCAGCCGCTCCGATAGTGCACAATGTGGTCATGATCTCGGGAGCTCGCCCGCAGGAGTCACCGCTCCCGCGTGGGAAACTGGCGTGCGGGGTTTGCGGCCGGAAGCTGCTGTTTTTGATCCTCCGGGAGACATACACCTGCAAGGGATGCAAGAAGACGTTGCCTCGACGGTTCGCGGTCTCCAGGACGGCCTAGGCAGAACGCCAGCATCGGGGGTTGTGCTTCAATCGGTGACCGCGCCCTGAGCTTCGCGTCCTTCAATGGATCGCGTCGTCCAAACGAATCATTGACCAGCAGATCTCGGGATAACGGCAGTTCGGTGAAGTCAAGCGATCCGCTCGCCCGATGTGCGAAACTTCGCCTATGGATACCTCCGCTCCCCCAAGCCTGCTGAAGCATCTGTGGAAGTCGACACTCGCCTCGGGAGTCCTCGCGGTGATACTCGGGGCCATGGTGTTGGCCTGGCCCGGCAAAACCCTCGTCGTCGCCGCCATCTTCTTCGGCGCTTATCTGTTGGTCACCGGCATCGTCCAGGTGATCTTCGCGTTCAGCCTGCATGTTTCCGCCGGTGGCCGGGTGTTGCTGTTCCTCAGCGGCGCGGCCGCCCTGATCTTGGCTGTTTTGTGCTTCCGAAGCCTGCAGGATTCGATCCTGCTGCTGGCCATCTGGATTGGTATCGGCTTCATCTTCCGCGGCGTGGCGACCACGGTGTCGGCGATCAGTGACCCGACGCTTCCAGGCCGCGGCTGGGAGATCTTCATCGGCGTGATCAGCCTGATCGCCGGCGTGATCGTGCTGGCCTCACCGTTCGAGTCGCTGGAGACGCTAACCCTGGTCATCGGCATCTGGCTCGTCGTGCTCGGCGTCTTCGAAGTGGTGTCGGCGTTCGGTATTCGCGGTGCCAGCAAGAACGTGGCCGAACTCAAGGAGGAACTCACCGCTCCAGCTGGGCAATGAGGGCCCAAAGCTTCGGTGCCGCAGGTCCCATGCCCGCGAATGTGCTCGGCGAAGCTGGTTGTACCGCCTTCAACCTGGCTGGTCGGCGAGTAACCTCACCGGCATGAGCGAACCGCCCCAGCCTCCGCAGTACGGCGCCTATCCAGGCGGCGATCCACCACCGCCGCCGCAGTACGGCGCATATCCGGGCGGCTACCCCCCGCCTGCGGCGGCGTCCCCTCAGAACGGACTCGGCGTGGCGTCGCTCGTCGTCGCGATCGTTGCCCTGTTCTCGGTCGTCGGCGGCATCGTACTGGGGGTTGTCGCGATCATCCTCGGGTTCCTGGGCCGGGGACGGGTGAAACGGGGCGAGGCCGACAACGGCGGTATCGCGACAGCGGGGATCGTGCTGGGGGTGCTGAGCATCATCGAGTCGATCGTGGTGATCGCCATCGCGGTGTGGGGCTTCAACGAGGTTGGCGGCACCGACTATGTGAGCTGCGTCAGCCGGGCCGGGTCAGATCAAGAGGCCGTTCAGGCCTGCGCCGACAAATTCACCCAACGTGTGGAGGACCAGTTCTCCATCGTGATCACGCCGACGCCGTAGGCGGTTCTGGGAAGTACTTCACGATTCCCTCCTGCACGACGGTGGCGAAGGGCTGGCCAGCTGGGTCGAAGAAATGTCCGGTGCCCAGTCCGCGAGAATCGGCCGCCACCGGCGACGTCGTCGAATAGAGCACCCAATCGTCGAACCGGAAGGGCCGGTGAAACCACACTGTGTGGTTGGCGCTCACTGCGAAGATCCGGTCGTAACCCCACGATAACCCGTGCGTGGTGATGATCGAGTCGAGCACGGTCGTGTCCGAGGAGTACACCAGCGCGGCGCCGTGGATCACTGGATCGTCGGGCATGCGACCCCGAGCCTTCATCCATACTCGATTGTGGGCCAGCCGGTTGCCTTTGTCCCGCATGACCCAGGCCGGATCGTTGGTGTAGCGCCATTCGATGGGGCGCAGCGCGTCGGCGAAGTGCGGCACCACGTCCTCGTAACCGCGCAAGAGCTCATCGATGGGCGGCAAGCTGAGTGGGTCGTCGACTTGCGGCGCCTCTACACCATGCTCAAGGCCGCGGCCACCGGCCAGGTATGACACCAGCACCGTCGCTAGCAGTCGCCCTTGCTGGATAACGTCGACGCGGCGGTTAGCGAATCGGCGTTCGTCGCGGAGCCGCACGACGTGGAACTCCAGATCCAGTGTGGGATCCCCCCCAGCAATGAAATGCGCCGACAACATACTGGGCGGCAAAGGCCTCTCGAGGCTCCGGCCGGCCGCTACGAAGGCCTGCGCCATCATCTGGCCACCAAACGTGCGGATGGGGTTCTTACTGGGATGGGCCCCGATGAAGGTGTCACGATCGAGGCTTTCGAGGTGCAGTATCGACAGCAGCTCGTCGAAGTCGCTACGCGGCGAGTCTGAGTTGGATGCTGGCTCGAACAAGGATTACCCCCTGATTAGATGGCCGGACCCCTCAACGTGGCTCGCCGGCCGCTTGATCGTCGTGGGGCTAGACCTTGATCGTCGTCCGACTAAACGTCGTCCTCTCCTATTCGGTGGACATGGATCAGATTTGTGGAGCCTACTGTGCCCGGCGGAGCGCCGGCGACTATGACCACCAGGTCACCCCGCTTGTAGCGGCCCATGTCCAGCATCGATTTGTCGACCTGCCGAATCATGCCGTCGGTGGTATCGATGTGGGGAACGATGAACGTCTCCGTTCCCCAAGTCAGCGACAACTGGCTGCGTACCTCAGGCAGCGCGGTGAACGCCAGTACCGGCAGCGGCGAATGCAGCCGGGCGAGCCGACGCACGGTGTCACCGGATTGGGTGAACGCGACCAGCGCTTTGGCATCGAGTCGTTCGCCGATATCGCGGGCGGCATAGGAGATCACCCCACGCTTGGTGCGTGGCAGGTGCGTCAGCGGCGGGGCGGCGACCGAATTGTCCTCGACGGCCTTGATGATGCGGGCCATCGTCTTGACGGTCTCAAGAGGGAATTTGCCCACAGAGGTCTCACCCGAGAGCATCACAGCGTCGGCACCGTCGAGCACGGCGTTGGCCACGTCGGACGCCTCGGCTCGGGTGGGTCTGGAGTTCTCAATCATAGATTCGAGCATCTGCGTGGCGACGATGACGGGTTTTGCGTTCTCCCTTGCCATTTGGATGGCGCGCTTCTGCACCAGGGGAACCTCCTCAAGGGGCAGCTCCACGCCGAGGTCGCCTCGCGCGACCATGATCGCGTCGAAGGCGAGCACGATAGCCTCAAGATTATCGATCGCCTCGGGTTTCTCGAGTTTGGCAATGACGGGGACGCGACGGCCGACTCGGTCCATGACTTCATGTACCAACTCGATGTCGGTGGGCGAACGCACGAACGACAGCGCTATCAGGTCGACGCCGAGCCGCAATGCGAATTCGAGGTCGGCGACATCCTTGTCCGACAATGCGGGGGCCGAGACGGTCATACCAGGCAGTGACATGCCTTTGTTGTTGCTGACCTTGCCACCCTCGGTGACCGAGCACACCACATCGTTGCCGTCGAGGTGCTCCACGACCAGACCAACGTTGCCATCGTCGACGAGGACGCGATTGCCGGGCGCGGCGTCCCCGGCCAGGCGCTTGTAGGTCGTGGACACCCGGTCATGGGTGCCCTGGCAGTCCTCCACCGTGATCCGTACTGTTTCGCCTTTGGACCAGTAGGTGGGTCCATCGGCGAACCGTCCGAGTCGGATCTTGGGTCCCTGAAGGTCGGCGAGCACTCCAACGGCGTGCCCTGTCAAGTCGGAGGCGGCCCGGACGCGCTTGTAGTTGGCTTCGTGGTCGGGGTAGTCACCGTGGCTGAAATTCAGCCTGGCGACATCCATACCGCACTCCACCAGTTTCCTGACGGCCTCGTCGGTTGGGGTGGCTGGGCCCAGAGTGCAGACGATCTTTCCGCGTCTATTCACGGCTAGAGCATAGTCGTTATTGATTCACCGAACATGGGACCAGAAAGGCATCTGATCTGACCAATTCAGGCGGGTCCGACTCCCCCGTCGGGCCGACCTCAACCGCGTGTGCCCCGGCGCTGGCGGCCCGCCGCACACGCCCCGGGCGGTCAGCCAGGCTCATCCACGGTTGAGGACGGGCGCGAGGCAGGTGGGTTCACCCGTCGAGAATCGTCGGGACGAGGGGGAAACCGGGGAGATTTCGTACGACAGTCCACGTCACGGCGACAGCGATAATGACGACGAATGCCGGGGTGGTCGACACCGGTTTGCCCCTCCTCCGCCGCACCAACACCCACGCCAACAGCGCAGGCAGCCCAACGAGCAGAAGCGCATTATCAACAAACGCGGCAGTCAGGTCGCCGTGCAGAATGTCGTGGGTCATCCGCAGTCCCCCGCACGCCGGGCAATTCAGTCCCGTCAATGCTTTGAATGGGCACGGCGGAAAAATGAAACTCGGGTTGTGCGGATTGCCGAAGCCGACATAGGCCAGACCGCCGATCGCCGCCGCACCGGTGCCGAGCGCGCCAAGCAGCCGTTTGTTGGGTGGCGGGCTAAGTGCCATCGCGTAGGGGCCGTCCTTGCGGGTCACGGACCTTGTCGGTGAGGATCAAGACGGCGTCGATGATCCCCCAGATCACTGCACCAAGGCCACAGGTGATCAGTCCCACGACCAGTTGGGCGATGCCCAGTCCGGTGTACCCAAGGTAAATGCGACCGATTCCGACTAAGCCCAATAATCCGAGCAGCTGGAGAAGCCCCGCAACCACCTTGGACTTCTCTGAGAGCGGCTCACCGGTCATGGGGTGCCGGCCATACGGGGCCGCGGGGTCCACGTAGGCCGGCTGATACCCGCTCACCGGTGGTGGATATGGCCCCTGCGGCAGGTATTGCCCCGGGGGTGGGTATCCGGGCTGCTGCGATGGAGGTGTGTAGGAATTTCCACCGTCGTTGCCAGTGAACTGCGGGTCGGTCATGTTCCCCAGCATGCCAGACCGTGCACCGGTCAGGAAGGTGGTTGTTCCCCAGTCCTGGCCGTTGGTAGGCCTGGCCGTGAACAGCGTGCTCACGATCGGGGGCCGCGTGTTCGCACCTGCGCGTAACCCGTGTGCCGCATACTGTCCTGGTGACAGACAGCGATACGAGCGCGGCGGTGCCCGGGCCCCCGTCTGACGAAGAGATCGGGCGGGCGCTGCTGTTGATCGAGCCGATCCGCAAAGTGATCAACCCCAAGGTCTACGGCATTGAGAAGGTTCCGAAAAGGCGCGCGCTACTGGTTGGCAACCACACGATTATGGGCATGCTCGACTCCCCCTTGATGTGCGCGGAGTTGTGGGACCGCGGGATCATGGTCCGCTCTTTGGGAGACCATGCCCACTTCAAAGTTCCCATTTGGCGCGACGTTCTGACCGCCTGCGGAGTGGTGGACGGAACCCGGGCAATCACCTCCGAGCTCATGCGCCGCGGCGAGGTCATCCTGGTCTATCCCGGGGGTGGACGTGAGGTCGCCAAGCGCAAAGGTGAGAAGTATCGACTCATCTGGAAAGAACGGATGGGTTTCGCCCGGCTAGCCATTGAGCACGGCTATACGATCGTGCCGTTCGCGGCGGTGGGTGCAGAGGAAGCTGTCGACATCGTGCTCGACGGGGACAACCCCTTACTCGCCCCGACGCGGCTATTCGTCGAGAAGGTATTGGGCAGTTCGAACGCGATGCCAATAACGCGCGGTATCGGGATCACACCGTTTCCACGACCCGAACGCCAGTACTACTGGTTCGGCGAACCAATCCACACCGAGGCTGTGACCGGCCAACAGGACGACGATGCAGTCGTGCGCACGGTACGTGAGCAGACCAAGAATGCGGTGGAAGCTGGAATGGAATTTCTGCTCAGCGCACGGGACAACGACCCCAACCGGTCAGTGGTGCAGCGCTTGCTCGGTCCAGAACGGCGCTGAATTGTGAGCCGTTGGACTCGTCATCGGTTTCATAGCGCCCACCCACGCCGACATTCCCCGCCGCCGATGGTGTTGGCGCGCAGCCGCAATCGCTGCACGGAGGCATAAGAATTGATCTCGTGTCAGTGAAACGAGCCCCAATGGATGTCGCGGTGTTACGTGATGAGTGCATTGGCCACCAACGCCTGCTGCGCCAGCTCGATACGGTCACGACAACTGGTTCGACCAACGCCGACCTGCTAGCCCGGCATGCAGCCGGCGAGGACATTCGGGGCGCCGTACTACTTGCCGAACACCAGAGTGCCGGACGCGGCCGCCACGGACGCAGCTGGTCGACTCCGGCTCGATCGCAGGTGACGATGTCGGTAGGCGTTGGGGCCGAGGGAGTTCCAGCAGCATGCTGGGGTTGGCTACCACTGATGACCGGCGTAGCGCTGGTCGATGCGATCCTGGCAAGCAACGGAATCGAAGCAGGCGTGAAGTGGCCTAACGACATCCTGGTGGGCACCGGCAAGCTGGCTGGCATCCTGGCCGAGGTAGCCGCACCTGATCCGATCATCGTGGTGGGCCTGGGGCTCAACGTCACCTTGTCCGCTGACGAAGCACCCGATCCCCAGGCGACATCACTGCAGATGCTGGGCGCAACGATGCTCGACCGCAACGTCCTAATCGCTGGCATCCTGGCCGAGCTGACAACCCGAATCGGCCGGTGGCATTTGGCCAGCGGCCCCGACCCGGCACTCATCGACGACTACCGCCGGCACAGCCTGACGGTGGGAAAACGGGTACGTGCGATGCTACCCGGAAATCATGAAATCACCGGCTGTGCAAAAGATATCGATCACCAAGGCCGGCTTTGCATCGATACCGGAACATCCGTCGTGACGGTATCCGCCGGCGATATCACCCACCTGCGCCCGGCCGACTAGGCACGCCGGCGCCAGGCAGCTCAGGTCATCGACGCACCAGCGCATCCGAGAGAGCCAGCACCTCGGGTGCGGCATACGGCGGCAGATCTGCGGTGATCGCCAGGGTCGTGCCGCTGTGCAACGCTTCTGAAAGGTTTTGGAGCACAGCTATGTAGGGCATTGCCTCGGCAGGACCGAAGATAGCTTCGGTGCTGTGTTCGGCCACCCAGCAGGCGGCAACGGTCGCATAACCCAGCTGTTCGGCAGCAGTCACGATCGGCGCGAGCCTGGTGGCGGCGATGCGGTCCCGGCGGAAACCGCCGCGTGCAGATTCCTCGGCGGCTGTCAGATCCAGGATGCTCTCCTGCAGATCCCGCCGTGCACCGCGAGCTGCCAGTGTTGAGATCTCTCCTCGGGCGAGGAACCTGGTGATGGTGACGGTGCACCGAAGCATGTCGTCGATCGCTTCGGTGATGCGGTTAACTTCCTGCCGACGGGCGACCAGCAGATAAACCATCACTCCAGCCGCGCAGCCGATCGCGGTGTCCAGACCACGGTCGACGACAAGTTCGGTGACGTCGACGCGGCGCGAGCCTGTCGCAATGGTCAACGCGATTGCGGTGATGAACACGGTGGCCAGTGCGTAGTTAGTGACTACGAAGAGTTCGATTGCGAACTGCAGCACAATGACCACGAAGACCAGCCACAGCCCCTGCGGGTGGACGCCAAGAACGACCGCCGCGAGGCCCAGTCCGATAAATGTGCCGAACAGGCGTTCACTACCACGCTGCAAAGTTGCGAGTCGGTTGGCGCCTTGATGCAAAATGAGGACGGCCGCGGCCATCGCCCAGTACACATGGCCGACACCGAGCAGTGCTGCGCCGGCGCCGGCTAACGGCGCGGCGACTCCTACCCGCACCATCACCCGCCGGGTTTGGGCGCGGGGTTTGACAGCCCGAAGCAGACGTGTCATGACTGGTGGACCAGGCAGCGGCGGCCGCCCCAGTGCGCCCTTCGCGACGGTGCCAGGATCAGTGTCGCGTTTACCGATAGCGCGGGCAGTGGCCGCCGCTGAGGCGGCTTCATGTTCGCCCAGTGCTGCCTCGCGCATCGCATCGGCGAACAACACGTGCAGCGCATGGTTAGCGTCTCTGAACGGGCGCAGCGTGTTGTCGCGGCGAGCGGTCTGCGGCTGGTACTCAGCCAGCACGGCCCACGAGCGCGAC
>JBMYXJ010000097.1:0-8117 GCA_049608285.1 Mycobacterium sp.
AAGTTTGTTCGGCCATTTCATCTTGTGCGGCGCTGACCACGGGACAGTTTTGCTTGATGATACCACCTTTTTCGGCGGCAATTTTGGCGATGGTGTCGCCCAGGCCGCGAGACGGCTCAGTGCCGCCGGGTTCCTTGATCGCCACCACCTGTGATACGAGATTGCCATCGGCGTCCCACACCACGCAGTAATCACCCCACGGCGTCTGCGCGTAGGCGATGCGGCCGCCAGATTCGGTGGGTCTAATGCTCATGTGCATTCAACCTCAAGCTCTGGTGTGCCCCCGCCGCAGCCATCCCAATCGTCCGCCGACCAGGTAACGTCAGTCGGGCAGTCGAAGGAATCATCAGCAATAAAGGTGATAAACACGTTCATCGGATCAGATTTAAGCGAGACGGTTATCGTGGTCGTCACTCGCGTAATCAGGACCGTGCCGTCATCGAAATCGGTGTCGTATGTCTTGTCGTATGACCCGTTCAGGGCCGGGCAATTCGTGATGGTGAGCGTGTAGTCGCAGCAGTCACAGCAGCACTCAAAGCGGGGCTCTAGCGTCCCGCTGGCGTCGTCGGCGTAGGGTCGTCGCGTGCCGCCACTGTCCGTGATGAAGCGGGGTAAGCGGCTCATGCTGTATTGCCATCACAGTCGTAGAAGGTGATGTCTGTGTCGGCCACGCTGCCCGCCTTGGCAATGATCGTCAGGGTTTCTCGCGTAAACTCAAGCTCGGCGGTGGTCGCATTCCACGACACGCCAGTGAGTACCGTTTGCGTGACCGTCGCCTGCTTGACCCACCGGCCGTTTCCGTTGTCCCAGACCAGCACGTCATCGTCCGCCGTGCCGCTCGGCACATACGGCGGATCGGGCGTGCCTGGTGTGTAGGGGGGCGGCGGTTGACCACCGGAAAACAGGTTGCTCACCTCATTAACGTCGCCAAGGGTAAGCGTCGCAACCCCGCCCACGAGCTTGTAGACGACCTCCCCATCCGTGGCGGGAATCACCTCGCCCTTGTCGGGCCGCTGATTCTGGGGCGACACGCCCGACAGAAGCTGCTCGCCATCCTCCGCGAAGACGTTGTAGACAATGGTGGCCTTCGTTGAGACATCCCCGTTGACGCCGCCGGACTTTGAGACGCTAACCGGCATCGTCATCGGCGGCGGCGTGAACTCCCAAAGCTGCCGGCCGTCGGTGTCGAACTGGTCGCCGGGTTCGAGCCAGACCACCAGTCCGACAAACAGCATCCCCATCCCCGAGGCCAGCATCCGCCCGCGAGAGACGCACTCGCCCAGCGTCGCGTGGGTGATCCCCGTCGGGTGGTCGATGTACGCGGCGGTCGCCACGTCCCAGTAGACCTCGATGAACTCGAAGCGGTCGGCGACGCTGCCACGGGCGCTAATGCGAACACGCATGCCCGGGCGCGCGCCAACCGACTCGACGGGCGACTTCCCAACCTCGGCCCCAGCGGCGGCCATACGAGCGATCGGGTCGAGCTCGCGGTTCATCCGACTCGCAAGAATCGGCTCACCAGATTTAAAAGGTGGCACGGGCATCAGAATTCCAAGAGGTCTTTGAACGCGGCCTGGCCCGCCACACGGACGACCTTGAAGCCGTTTCCGACCTGGCCGGGAGCAAGTACGTCAGGCGTCGCCAGATTCGCCGGGGGACGTCCGGTCGCCGGGTTGATGAACACCGCGACCTCTAGCCACTTGTCGGCACGAAAGGCGACCTCACGCTCGACGTCTACGGTCGCGCCGCCATCCTTCGATGATGCCGACTGACGGATTAGCATCCAGCTGTCGGGCACCTTCATCGCAGCGGGCACCTCGTCAAACCGACCATTAATCTGGCTGATGAAGTCGTCGCCGTTGGTGAACCCGACCTTGCGCGACCGCGATAGCGGGATCGTCTTGGACTTGCCCGAGAAGATCAGCGTCGGCCGGGCCACGAAGTTGCCGACGGTCGCGGGCTGGAAGTTCTGCTCGGTAAGTATCTCAGGCCGCGCGCCCGTCGAGATCGCCTCGGTCGTCACCTCGATCAGGCTGTTCCACCAGACCTTGATGGCGTCGCCGCGCGTCCCGTCCTTCTTGACCGCGTAGTTGGAGTTGATCCGCTCGTAGGCGGTCCCGAGGCGGATGCTGATGCCGCTCTTCGTGGGGATGTCGTCTTCCCCGCCGCCGCCGCCCCCGCCATCGTCGCCATCCTCCGGCGCTGCGAAGTTGATGACGACCCGCGCTGTTTCGTGGCCCTTTGGCATCTGAACGCCGGGGCATGACCGCGCGACGATGCCGTTGATGTACGGGTGTGGCTGCCCCTTCTGCGGAACGTTCGTCGCCGTCATCGCATCGAAGCGTTTCTTCGAGGTCGTTCCTTCAAGGCCCGAGACGAAGAACACGAGCGTGTCTTCGACGCCGTTGTCGCCCCAACGGATGTTCGACCCTGCTGATATTTCTTTTACTGTGATGGCCATGGTGGTCTACCCAAACGATGCGGTGTGTGGTGTGTCCCTCGCCTGCTGCATCAGGTCGCGGATCGTGCCTAGGATGCCGGTCGCCTCGGGGTCGGTGACCTCCTGTTTCTGACCGCCGAACCCGCGTGTGCGCAGGAACTCCTCGGCGCTGAACGACTGCGTGCTGGGGATCGCCGGGGCCTTCTGCTCGACCTCGCGCTCGAAGGCCTCGCGGCGGCGCTCGCCTAGTTCCAGGTCGAAGCCCCGCTGCTCGCGGTTGAACTGGCGCTGGGCCTCGTCGATCTTGTCCAGCCCGCGCTCGAACTCCTCGCGCAGCCGATCGGCAACCTCGTCGGTGACTGCGGTGGCCAGCCTCTTGTTGAACTCGTCCTCTAGCGCGTTGCGCTGGGCCTGGAACGGGTCGGCGGCGTCGATGCCTCGGCGGGCGACGGCGTTGGTTTGATCTCGCTCGATTTCGCGCACGCGGTCGATGGCCTGGTTGTTTGCATCGACACCGAGTCGGAACAAGTCGTCGCGTTCCTCGCGCAGCTGCTGGACGGCGTCGCCGATGGTCTTGCCTGCGACGCCTGCCTCTTCGAGCGCCTGGCGCAGGCCCTCGGGCAGGTCTTCGATTCTCCCATCGCCAAAGCCTGGGGCCGGGTCGGAAGCGATTGCGCCAGCTGGCCCGAACAGTGCGATGTTTCTTACTGATGCCGGGTCGAACTCCCCAAACCTATCGCGAGTACCCGATAGCCGGTCGGCCTCAACTCGGTTTAACTTGTTGATGATGTCGGTTAGACCGGCCAGTTGTTCGTTGAGCCTTGTGGTGCGCTCGTTGGCTGGGGCCAGCGCCTGCTCGTTACGGCCAAGGGGCGAGGCCAGAAGCTCCTGCAACGACGCGATCTCGCCCTGCGCGGCCTTCACCAGCGACGGCAGCGACGCGAAGTCCGCGGCGATCTGCTCGGACTGCTCGGCAGCGCCCGACAAGACATTGATCAGGTCTTTCCCCGCCGACACCGCCCCGCCGATGCCAAAGGGCATGCGCTCGAACGCCTCCAGCGCTTCCTTGGTATTTCCCTTGAAGAGCTCAACGACGCCAACCGCGCCTCGAAGACCCGCCTCGAGCGCGCCGACGGCTGCCAATGCTCCAAGCAGCCCCTTGGCCGCACCGCTGAGCGACAAGTCCTCCTCCATGCGCTTTCCGCTGGCCTTGGTCTTCTCCTCGGACTGTTCAAGGTCGCGGTCGAGTCGCGACTGGTCGGCCTCAAGCTCAACCGACATTTTCGAGATAGTGCTGTCGGACATCGTTTATCCTTGATTCTTTGGCCAGGGCCTCGGCCTGCCTGGCGTGGTCCGTTTCGCCCGCCTCACGAGCGGCGATCTCACTCATCGCGTCGAGCCTGACGCGCCACTGCCACAGGCTCAGATTCCAGGGATCGCCCCCGTAGAAGCGCTGGATCATGCAGGCGAGCTCGCCGTAGTCGACGAGCTTCCCGCTAAAGGGAGGCTGGGTTCCTTGTCCTCATCGCCATCGTCTTCAGCCAGCGCGGCCTGTACCGCGTCGAAGCCGTAGAACCGGTCGGTGAGCGCACCCGCTAATCTAAGCTGATCGGCTGCGGCCAGGCCGTCCATAGGCAGCCCCGACTTCTCGCCAACAATCCGCATCAGGATCAGCAGGCCAAAGGGTGACCGCCCAAACTTCATCGCGTCGCCAACGCTGACGAACGGCTTGAACTGATCGGGCAGGAGCCGCTTGGGGATCGCCTCGACCAGCAAGCCGATGTCCTCCATGACAAGCGGCTGGTAGTCGCGGCCCTTGAACCGGACGGGTGAGTTTGCGTCGTTTGAGATCGTCATCGTGCCTCCTGATGGCGTGATGGGTGGTGGTTAAATCGAGTCGTGGCCTACGCCGTTTCGTCGTGGACCTGCGTGAGGAAGCCAGTGCCCTTCATGTTCAGCGTGACGTTGGCCTTGGTCTTGGCGCCGCGAGTGATCGGCATATTGGTGACGACGACCGTCCCGGCGAGTGTGCAGCCGGTCATCGACTGGAAGGTCCCCGTCCCCTTCGCGTTGGACTGAAGGTCGCCGACCGCCAGCGCCGCGCCGTCGGCCAGCGCCGCCGGGATCGGTGCGGTGCTGGCCGCGTTGTAGGTCAGGGTTCCGGTTGCGGACCCATTCCACGAGCATGAGACCGGCTCGTGCGTCTCGAAGCCGCCGTCCTCAAAGCCAGTTGTTTCCTCGGTAGCGATGTCCAGGCCGAAGCTGAACGACGCGACCTTGAAGTTCCAGCCCGACGGGAGCGTGACCGATCCGCCGAGTCCTTGAATAGTGCTGCCTGCCATGATGTCTGCCTTTCGAGTTGATTACTGCACGAGCAACGTGCCGAACATGGTTGAATGAAGCGCGTCGTCCTCGGCAAGAGGCGACCCGAAGTCGTCGATCCAGCACTGGACATCCGAGAAGCCAACGGCCGTCAGCGTCTGGCGGTCCAGCAGCGCCCGGGCCTTGACCTTTGTCGCGTCGTGCGCGTCCGGCCCGTCGTTTCGGTTGGTGTAGAGGTCGAACTGGACCGCGACCTCGCGCGGGTCACCACCCGCGAAGAACCGGTCGGGAACATCGCCGACAAACTGGTAGGTGAACATCGGCAGCGACTGGCCGATGGCCCCGGTCATCCAGCGGATCACGCCCGAGACATCGTCGTAGAACGTGCCCGCGACCTGGCTTGCCGACAGGGCGTCACGGATCGACTTGGCGAGGGCTGCCTGGCTCATGCCGCACCCCCAGGGCCACGCAGGGCCACGCGAACGCCGCGGCGGATTAACGCCGTCATCGTCTTAGCCTCGCGTTTCAGTGTCGGTCGCCACGCCGGTCGGGCGGGCAGTACCACACGCTTGACCAGCGCGTACATCAAGTCCGTCATCTTCTCCTTGGACCGCATCAGCAGCGGCGCCTTGCCTGGCCGCTTCAGCATCCAAAGGTCGGAGAAACTGCGGGCACCCCGGCCCTGCTGGCTGGCTCGCTTCGCATCGGGGTGGATCGGGACCGCCAGCGCCCTGCCCTTAGCGTTGATGGTTCCGCCGAACTCTTGGATCGGGGCATAGGGCAGGTTGGTGCCGATGCGGACCTTGGGCCGCTTCCCCTTGTTCTTGGACCGATCAACCTGCGCCGACCGGCCGAGCGCCCCGGACTGCTTAGCAGGCGGCTGGCCTGGCGCAGATGGTCCGCCTGGTCCCGATCGGTTCGATCCGCGCTGATTGAGCGTCTGCTTGACCTTGCCCTGGTAGTGGATCGCCGCGGCGTCCAGGCCACGGATGAGGCCCTGGTTGATCTTCTTGATCGCTTCTTTTCTGTTGCTCTTGAACTTCATGCGCTCGCCACCCCCTCGGTCTTCGAGCAGACGAAGTGGAGCACGCGGCCACGGCCCGCCATGTCGCGATTGCTTAGGACGTTGAGCGTATCGGACCCGCTGACGATCCGGTCGGCGCTGGTGATGTCGTGGCCGGCCTCGATGTAAACGTCGTAGGTGGTCTTCCCCCGCTCGGCCCCAAGCTGGATGGCCTCGTTACTCGTGCCGGGCTGGACCGACGCGGGGATGCCCGTCAGGTTCGCCGCCCAGGACACGGAGGTGCCGCCAGAATCAGAGGTCACGTTAGTCCGTCGCTCGGTGCTGATCGTCGTATCGAACATCACGGCCGACGGGTGGGTCATGCCTCGCGGGTTGGCGTTGGCGCGTGCGGTGGTCATGCCAGCACCTCGCGTTCGTAGCGGGCCAGGACGTCGGCCCAGCGGCCAGAGGTCGCAACCGTATCGACCAGGGTGTAGCTGTAGCCGCCCAGCGACTCGCTCTTGACCGAGCCGTCGCGGTAGGACAGGTCGAACACCTCGGCGGTCATCTCACGGGCCACCTGCTCGATGTCTGCGGGCGTCGTCTCGAATCCTGCCCGGTAGTCGAGCATCACGCGCAGGCCACCCAGCGGCGTCTCACCGGCCAGGTGCGTGCCGCCAAGGCCCATGCCATCGGTCGGGCGCATCGCCCCGCTGCCACGCCCCCGGAACTGGATCAGCCCGGTGTCGTACTTCGCCTCAAACTCATGGCCGATGTCATCGGGATAGTCGAGCGCCATCGCCGAGGTCTTGGCATCGCGCCCGCCAGCGGGACGCAGCCACTTCGACGGCCCGTCGGCGGTGAGCACGGCGGTCCAGTCGGCGATGTTGTCGTTGATCTCGGTGACCAGCTCGCCGATGGTCTCGAAGTCGGCCCACGCCTTGGATACAGCCGTTGCGCCGCTCGTCCCCCAGCTTGTCAGAAGAAGCCCCTCGGCGGTGACCTGCGCGGTTGCCCGAGCGTTTGACCCGGTGTACTGAACGGTCATCGCCTTGGCGCAGCCGGTGGCCAGGACGTTGACCCGGATGATCGGGAACTGCGGAACGACAAACTCGTCTGCCCCCTGGCCGTCCATCCACGCGACATAGTCCTTGGCGCAGACCTCGCGGCCGTTGAGCATCGTCGTGATCTTGGCCGAAACGGCGTTGACGATCTCGATGATCTTGTCGTCGTAGGTCTCCGCAGCGATGTCTGCCGCGCTGATGTTCAGCTGGCGGTTCATCGCGGCGAGCGAGGTCTTCGCGCAGGAATCGAGGGGCAGGGTGGCCATGGTTTATTCGAGGTCTTCGTCTGCGGTCTCATCGAGGGGCCGAACGGCCTCCGCAGCCTCAGCGTCGGGCAGGTCTGCCGGCTCGGCGAGCTTGCGGTCGATGAAGTCCTTGGCCATCGCTTCGGGCATCGAGAAGGTCCGGCCCTTACGGAAGGTCGTGATGGCGTCGGGCGGCTCTACGGTTTTCAGGAAGGTGACGTGCATCGTGTTTCCTACGGGGTTTGTGTTTCGGCCTTACGGAACCAACCGTGCTCGGCCATCGTTTCGGGGTTTAGCAGCTCGACGGTCGCGCCCTCATGGGTGACCAGCACGAGGTTGTGGAAGCGGTGTTCTCGCAGGGCCTTCTGGATCCGGCTGCCGACCTGCAGGTGGTCTTCGCCGTGATGAACGCGGACCAGCAGGACGTCTTCGGGCTTGAGCCGTAGGGTTTCGAGGGTGGACTTCATGGCCTGCCCTGGGTGATGCTGATGCGCGGCTACTTCTTGCTGACCTTGGCGGGCTTGACCGCCTTGTCTTTGGGCGGGGCCTTGACGGCCTTGGCTGTCGTGTCAGCCTTGGCCTGATCGACATCGCCCTG
This sequence comes from Mycobacterium sp., assembly GCA_049608285.1. Lineage (GTDB taxonomy): Bacteria > Actinomycetota > Actinomycetes > Mycobacteriales > Mycobacteriaceae > Mycobacterium. The sequence goes on from JBMYXJ010000097.1 coordinate 7,673, forward strand.
GTCCTCAGCAGCGCCGCGACGAATCCAGTGCTGCGCGGAGGCCTCGCTGCATTCGAGAACATCGCCGGGCTTGTGGTCGCCGCCCTCGCCCTCGGTGGTGGCTCTGGTAAACGTAATCCTGGGCATGACTTGCTCCTGTGGGGTGGGTCGGAAAAAACCACGCGGGCGCTAACCCGCGCGGATTGGGGGTGGGGTCAGCTAACGATCTCGTCAACGGTTGAGGCGTCGCTGTCGGACGCCGGGGCGTGGCGGGGGTTGACGCCCAGCACCAGCCCGCCGATGTCGCTGGTCGCCGTGGCAACCGTCGCGGTCAGGCGGAAGTGGGTGAAGCCGTTGGCGATGTCCAGCTCGTCGGCCTTCAGGTTGATGATCGCCTGCTTGTCCGAGTCGGTCCCGGCCTGGGTGAGCTGGGTAATGGCCTTGCCGGTGATGTCCTTCACGCCGG
>JBMYXJ010000098.1:0-8075 GCA_049608285.1 Mycobacterium sp.
CGGCATCGATCTCGGACTGGGAGCACTCTCCGCCGAAGCGGTGCATGGTGAATTCGATCCCCACCTCACCAAGGCTCTGAGTCCAACGGTCGGCCATCACCCGACCGAGCCGTTCGCTGGCCAGGATCAGCACCGGGCCGGGCAGTCCAACTTGCGCCATCACCGCCCCGAGTTCCTCAGTGGCGTCCTTGCCTTGGACGTAGCGGGCAGGGGCCGCAAAAGTCGTGAGCACCGGGGTACCTAACCAAGGGAGTTGTCGGGATGTCTGCAGAAATTATCTACCCAGAGGCCAGGTTCGTGGAAGTCGAGGCGCGCCGGAGACCGCCGCGGATCTGCCGTCGTGTCCAGGAGAGCCGACAAACCCGGGCGACGGCACCGGATCCTGGAGCGATCCGTGCACAGGGTCGCCGTACGGAACTAGGCTGACGTTATGACCGATCAGGACCAGAAGGCCGCCCGCCGTGAAATCGCCGATGCTCTGCTATCCGCGCTCAACAATCGCCATGAGGTGCTCGACGTGATCGTGGAGGCCGACGACAGGCCCACCGCGGTGGCGGCCATCGCGGCGCTCTTGCACACTTCGACACGCGGCGGCGAGGCAGTCATGCGGATGGCTTTCGATCAGCTAACGAAGGACTCGCGCCGCAAGATCGCCGCGGAACTCGACGATCTCAACAGTCAGCTGACGTTCATGCTGAACGAGCGGCCCGCGAGTTCCGACGACAGCCTGACCCTGCGGCCGTTCGCCGGTGGTCGGGATCAGGACATCTTCGCCGCCAGATTGGAAGAGATCGGTGCCGCCGGCGATGGATCGGGTCAACCCGCCAAACCCCTCGACGATGAGATCCGCTCGGCGCAGCGTCGCATAGGCCAGGAAGATGCCGCCTGGTTCGTCGCGCTGGCCGAGACTGCGAAGGTCGGGATGGTATTTGGTGAGCTTGAGCGCGGTGAGGTGAACGTCAGGATCTGGATACACCCCGACCATCGGAAGAAGGGCTACGGCACCGCTGCGCTGCGGCGGTCCCGTTCGGAAATGGCGGCCTACTTTCCTGCCGTTCCGATGGTCGTGCGCGCCCCCGGCGCTACCGGCTGACCGCGAATCCGAATCCGAATCCGAATCCGAGGAAGAGCTCAGCACCGAGTCCATATCAGGGCACGTGCCCGGCCCGACACTTCGTGGACAGCGGCGGGCCTTTGACGAGCGCGTCCCCCAACGACAGAGGACTCTCGGCGGATCCAAGATTGAGGACCGGCGGTAGCGATAGGTGCACCTGGTAGGCAACTATCCCTTCCCTATCAACCTCTGCGCAGATAAGTCTGGCACGCTTTCCCGCCCCGCTACCGAACTCCGCGTTGAGCCGACCACGCACCGCACCGAGCGACAGCCGTCCGCCCGCGGCCCGCTCGAACACCGGATCCAGGACTTTAACGGCCTGTTCAGCGAGCGTCACTGCATGGCTGAAATACTGGGCCGGCGAGACACCCGAACACGTGCCGTGCCGGTACCACTCGTGGGCGACGGTGGCGTCCGCGGTCATCGACTGCAATTGCGACTGCACGCCCTGAGGCAGATCCGGGGCCGGCAGAGCGCCCCCTTCCGAATCCTCGGCTTTCCGGACAACCGATTCGGGCACACCGCAGAATTGTTCACTCGCTGGCTGAGGCCACAGCCCGTGAAGCATCATCGTCTGCCCCATCTTGTCGATATGGCCAGATTTACAACCCGGGTTGGCCTGATCGAACTTGCAGAAACTCGGCGCCCACGTCAGAACCAACAGGCTGGAGCTGCTGTCTTCGGGTGTAGCTTCCCGCGGAGGCGGCAAGCGGTCGATGACAAACACGCTGAGAGCAACCGCCGCGACAACAACCGTCCCGAGCGCAGCCGAAATGGACAATATAGCTGCGTCATCTCGCCTCATGGTGCACTCTTCTCAACAATGCCGAACCGAGGTACTTCCCCCTCGGCCAACAGCTTCCCACGACCACCCAGGCAGATCGAAGGATAGCGGCGAAATGTCACCCGAGCACTTGCATCCGCCGCCACGGGTGAACGAGATTGATCGTTGGTTGGAACGCACGGCGAGCAAGCGCAATCGCACGGTTTCGCTGCACGCAAGTCTGCTCTCCGGCAGGGTTTTTCAGTACTTCCGATATCGACTGCGGTATCCGCTCCTGCTCGCCACGGCAAGATTTCTCGTCCACGCCGCCGAATTCGTCTTACTGCTCTCGACCCTGGGCGGACTGGCGACCTTCACCGTCATGATCCTGCGGATCGGCAGCGTGATCATCGGCGGCGGATGGTGGGGGTTTGTCGAGATCATGCGTGAGCGGCTGAGGACGTTCTCACAGTCCGGCAATCGGGACGCCGCTCAGCGTGAGGTGGGCAGCTGGCTCGTCCTTGCAGCGATCCTGGCCGTGATTCTCACGATCGTTGCCGGGGTCGTGGTGATCCTCACGCATCCGTCCGGCCCTGATCCCGTCGCGAACCTGTATGCGTTTCTCATCGTTGTTGAGCTCGCGATCAGCCTCCCGGTCCGGGTTCTACATTCGGGAATCTTCGCTACCCGCCGCATCTACCGACCGATCGCTTCAATGTTCGCACCAATCCTCGCCCAGCTGGCGGTGCTCGGCATCGGCTTCTACTTCTATCCTGAGGCGGCGATCATCATCGCGATCACCGTTTCCAATGGGCTCGGAATCTGGATCACCGTCCACTATGTGCTCCGGGCCTACAAGCTGACCGGACTCCGGCCCCGATATGGCACGACTGCTCGCAACGTCCTGCGACGGCTTCCGAGAATCCCGCCCTGGGACGGTTTCATGGCAATGCTGTCTGGGGTCGGTCTGCGCCTCGACGCCGTTCTCGTTCTTGGAATAGTCGGCTTCTACGGGACTGCCACCCGCAGCTTCGACCTCACCGCCGGTTTCGCGTCCTGGCGCCACATCGACGCCTTCGAGTTCTTCTACCTGATTCTTCCCCTCTTTCGGGGGTCGTATGAGGGAGCCGGAATCTTCTATTTCGATTTCGTTCGGATGCGAACGCATCCGGCACTTCGTGTTTTCCGGGTGTACTTCTTTCACAAACTCTTGTTGGTGTCCCCGCTGATTGCGTTGTTCTACTGGTCACTGGCCGCCGGACTCGGATTGTTCTATCTACATGGCATTCCCCTTAGTTTCCTGCTCGCACTCATACCGCTGTTCATCGTTCGCACGACGATCGGCATGTACCAGATGCGCCTGTTCGCCGAGGGCCGCTTCGACACGCACCTCGCGACGACCGCACTCCTGGCCGGATTGCTGTGGCTGGTGTGGATCGACTCCAATCCCGCCTCCGACCTCGTCGAAATCACGGCCGCGATGATCGCGCAACTCATCGTCCTTATCAACCTGCAACATTTCCGGGACCGTCAACCGCCCCCACTGCCCACTCTTCTGACCCTGAACGACTGGATGCACACGCTGGCCCGAGAATCGAAACCCGTGCTGGTCGGCAGGATCGCAATTGCGGAATCTATTGCACCGCAGCAGCGGTCGGCCGCACTAGCATTGATGCAGCGAAACTTCGACAGGAAGGGGCATGTCGCCTTCCGGTCCTCGACGACATTGCTCTTTTTCCAGCGATCCGTAAAGGGTGACAGCGAGCAAGAGTCTCTCTTGGCGCTTCAGACGATCACCGGCGGCGCCGTCAACCGCGCCACTGCACTGCCAGGGCCGGTGACAAACGGACGCGATGCCCTCGACCGGATCGTGACCGAGGATTGGATACCGCCGGTTTACGGGTCGGCACCGCCTGACAGTACGGAAGCTCTGATCGCCGAATTCCGCGAGCTGTTCGCAGATGGCCTCGTCTTCGACCTGCAAACGCGGGAAGGCGCACGGGACATGCGCGGTCTTGAGCAGACAGTACTGGCGACAGCATTGTCGAGGGCCATCGCGAGTCTCGAAAGCGGTGCCAACGTGGTTCAGGTGTCGGACCGCGGGCTCACGCCGATTTATCGACGGGGGCGGTTACGCCTGCTGCTGTTCATGCCGGCTGATCCCGATGAGGCACCGTTTAGGAGTTGGCTGCAAACCGTGAAGGCCTGGAATTCCGGCCAGGGCCGCAGGGACCCAGCTCGGAGGGTCGATCTTGGCTGAACCCATCGACCTGGAGCGACGACTGGCCGACCCGAAAACCTATGACGACATCATTTGGCGGATATTCGAGAAGAAGAGTCAGCGTGGATTGGCTTTCGGCGAGGCGAGCGAAGACATCACGTATCTGAGCGCGATGACCGAACGCCGCAGCCTGGCCCGGGCAATCGCCCGCACCGTCGCCAATGGCGAATACCGGACAGAACCGGTTGAACTCTGGCTACTCGAAAGCGAAGGCAAGGTTCGCGCCGCCCACACACCCACGTTCGTCGACCATGTCGTGGGTTCCGCTCTCTTTCAGCTCCTTTTACACAACGCGCGCTGCCACGGTCTTCCGGGCATATATTCCTACTTGCCGGGCATCACAAACGTCTCGGCCGCGCGCGCCCTTGCCAGCTTCGTCCGCGCCCATCGCGAGGGGGCTGAGCCAAAAAGTCCCCCGCTCCATGTCCTGCAGTCCGACTTCGAGAGCTACGGGGACCAGCTCCCGGTCGGCCCCGACGCGGCACTGTGGCGTATTTTGCGGGAGGTCGCGGCGCTCGGTAGTCCTACCGGCGACGTCGGGCCCAACACGTGGAATCTCATTGTCGACCTCGTGCGCCCCGTGGTGCGGGATCAGGACGGTGCGCACTTCACCCGCCTCTACGGGACCCCTATGGGGACCGCAATGGTGCCTCTGCTGGGGAACCTGGCAGTCCTACCAATGGACGAGGCCATCCTCGGTATCGAAGGGATCTTCTACGCGCGCTACAACGACGACTTCATCCTGGCCCATCCCGACCTCGCAGCGCTTCGCGAGGCAGACCGACGTATCGACTCGCTGCTCGACGAGCTTGGGGTCAAACGGAAATTAGCAAAGGAACGTAGGACTGCACTCAGCGCGACTGGCCTTCCATCCCACATGGATCCGGCCTATCGCGGGTGCAACCGGATCGACTTCCTCGGCCTTTCGGTCAGCCACGCCGGCACGGTCGCAGTTGCGCCGCATCGGTTGCGGCGTTTCCTCGGACGCATCAACACCCGCATCGACGCCGCCGCACCAGCCCTGTGGCCGCTGCCGATCCTCGAACGGGCCCGCCATCTTGTTGACACAGCGAACGTCATACTGGACATTACGAGCCCGTTTGCGGTCTCGGGCCTGTCGGCGGTGCTTGAGGTGACAACGGACCGGGGGGTTCTCAAGGACCTGGATTTCCGGATAGTGCGCAAGATCGCGCAGGCCGCCACCGGACAGCCGGGAGTGCGCGGTTTCCGGCAGCTGCCGCCCGCAGTGCTCCGAGGTGAGATGGGGCTGGTGTCGCTAGTGCATCTGCGAAACTTGCGGTGACTGGCAAAGCGATGACAGGTCAGTCGGTGACAGGCCTTTGGGCGAAGGGTCTTGCGGCCGGAGGTGCCCTGCGGCACCATCAGGGTGGGGGGCGCGGACCCCACCTTTGGGTGGCTACTGCGAGGGACCACAGAGGCTGCGGCTTTCGGTCCTTCACTTTATGTGTTATTTCCCCGCGCCCTCCCCCACCGACCCGCGATCACTGCGGAAGTATCCCGCGCCGCGGCCAGCACAGCCACCCGCTACAGCGGGGTCAGCCGGTCCAGATTGACCACGATCGCGCGCTGCGTGGTGCGGGCAATCACCACCTCTGCGGTTTCATTGGGATCCGGATTCTCCTCGCGATGCGGCAGATAGGGCGGCACGAAGATGTAGTCGCCCGGTTCGGTGGCGATGCGAATCTCGCGTTCACCGTCGTGATAGACGAATTCCGGGTGACCTTTTCGTACGAAAATCGCCGTCTCAGACTCACCGTGATGGTGATTGGCCGAGGCCATCGCCGGAGCAACGTGCGTTTCGCCCATCCACAACTTGTCGGACCCGACCTTGCGACCGCTGATCGCTGCGAGCCGCCGCATCCCGTCGGTTTGCGCGGTCCCGGCATCGAGGTCGGCTGCCCGCACGTGGTGAACCCGCGTGCGGACCGGCTCGGCAGCCGTCAGATCGGGATGGAATGCGTCCCCTGCCACGGTTTGACTCCTCAATCGGCTTTGGGCTGTCACATGAGCGGCGCTGACCACAGCCCCCTTAGTTGGGACCCGCGGCGACGTCGGTAGGGCGTTCCTCAACGGGATCTTGGAAGAGCGCGCCGTAGTTGGGCACCTCGACTGGACCGTCTCGGCGCGCGGCCACAATGGCATTGCTCAGCAGCGGAGCCAGCCCCGCAAACGAGCCCATATCGAACAGCATCAGTGTGAGAAGGCGATTGTGCACATAACCAAACGAGCTGCCGGTTTCCGGGTCAGCCCAGCCGATGGTCCCACCTAGACCGATGTGCCCGAAGCCCGGCAAGAACCCCGGAATCGGGGAGGATTGGAACCCTCGGTGATATGAGAACGGAATACCGAGGTTGAGATCCGGCGACAGATCCACCTCTCCCACCAACCCTCGCGTCAGCTCCGAAGACAGCAACCGTGTCTTGTCCATGATGCCGTCGTTGGCCAGGGCCCCGTACAACTTAGCTAGAGCGCGCGCTGTCACGACACCGTTGGCGGCCGGCATCTCGGTGTCGAGAAACTGCATATCGCCCTGCAAGAGGGAGGCGATTCCGGGAAAGTACACCGCGCCGAGCATGCCCGAGAACGACAGCCCCGCGACCTTTGGTGCAACAAAGTCGAAAATCGGTGTGGAAAAGGCACTTTGAGGAAAAAGCGTCTGCGCGGCCACTGTCGGGGCACCAGCGGGCGGACGGCCCAGGTGCAGGCCTTCGGTATCCAGCGTGCGCGCGAGCTCTTCGCGGAACAATTCACGCATGCCTTGGCCGGTCACCGCACGGGCCAGCCCCGACAGCAGCCATCCATAGGTGACCGCGTGATAGGCGGGCGTCCCGTGCTTGGAGTCCAGTTCCGCCGCGGCCAACCTCTCCTCCATCGCCAGATGGTCGAGCACTTCCTCCTTGCCGACTCCTTTTAGATGCGCCAGCCCGGCTCGATGCCGCAATACGTCGTTGACCGTGATCACCGACTTACCGCTGGCCCCGAACTCAGGCCAGTATTCGGCGACAGGCGCGTCGTAGTCGATCAGGCCGCGGTCAGCCAGTCGGTGAATTACCGTCGCCGCCAAACCTTTTGTTGCGGAGAACACCATCGCACCGGTATTGGCTGTCCACGGCACCTCACCGCGCCGGTCCGAGCAGCCCATCCACACGTCGACGACCGGTCGACCATCGATATACACCGACAGGGCTCCGCCGCCCAACTGCTTGGCCGGATACAGCGCAGCGAACGCTCGGATAACCCCGCCGAAGTGCGGATCTGCACCGCCTTCTACACCAGATGGTAGGCCGCTCCCGGCCGTGAGGACAGTCTCCGCCATGGTGTCAACGATGCTCCTGAGTGATAGTGGGTGTCTAGGAATCGCGATTATTGGCTCAAAGATGAACGACGCGTTGACCCCTCATGCTCGTAGCAGCGCCGATCAAGCCAGCTCAGGTGCTAGCTCTTGGCCAGGCCTCAGACAAGGCAGTCGGCGAGGTGACGAAGGTCTCGGGAAGAAACGCCCGTTTAACGGCAAAATACGCCGCGAGATGGTCCGAGTCACTACCATCACTGGCGGAATAGCTCACTAAGGCGCCAAGAGAGGTCCAATGACCAGCGAACAAGGCATAGAAGCAGCCGGCGTCGAGGGACGCCTCGAATGGTTGCGCAGTTCAATGACGGCCGAGCCGTCGGGCGCCGCAGAAGCAGCCTGGGCCTGGATCCTGGATCTCTCCGAACGCTCCAAGCCCGACCCCGCTGCTGCGGACGCCGAACTCAACGAGCTGTTCCGGATGGGTACGGTACCGACCGACCTGCATGGCCCCACCGAGGGCATTCTCGTGATGACGACGACTAACCCCAAACTGGACACGGCGGTACGGGCGGTGACCGCGCTGTGGATGCCGTGGCAGGGCAAG
>JBMYXJ010000099.1:0-7934 GCA_049608285.1 Mycobacterium sp.
TGGCCGCAGCTCTGATTTCGCCTCGTACATCGCCAAGATTCGGCACGACTACGGCAGGCGCCCCTCGCTGATGAAGGCGCTCCAAGCGAAGGGGCTCTGAGCTCTCATCACCTATGTCGGCACACCGCCAATCCGGGACATGGGTCTGCTGCACGATTTGGGCGACAGTTTCGGTCACGCGGCCTGGCTGGCCGGTGGGTCATGATTGCTTCGTATTCGATCGGGGTCAACTGCCCGAGGCCGGTCTGGCGGCTCTCCATGGCCGCGTTGTCGCCGGCTGCCCCGACACGGCCCATCGATCCGACCACCTCGTGGCGGCTCAGTGCATGCACGAGTCTTCTTGACCTGAGATCCGCGGTCGGCGTTAAGCCGAATTCGGCTTAATCGCGACCGGGGTTCGACCTACACCGCGAACGCCTTCACCAAACTGTGTGTCGGGAACTGGGGATTCGACAGTCGATGGGGCGGGTCGGTTCGTGTCTCGGTCACGTAGCTGCCGAGGCGCTCTTCTACTCGTCGGAGTGGGACATGTTGTTGCGCAATCGGTTCGATACTATCGCCCAGGCTCGTGCTGTTGTTTTTGACTGGTGCTACGGGTTCTACAACCATCAACGACGACACAGCACGATCGGGATGGTCAGCCCAATCAACTACGAGAACGCTGCGGCCACCGACCGGAAAGCCGCATAGAGGAAACCTCCACGATTCGGGGGGAACCACACCGGCCGATTGAGGCTTACGACGGCAGTCGGAAGTTGATCAGGTTCTAGCGGCCGACGGACGCGGTCGTCAGTGACAAACTCATCGTCAATTGCTCGGCTAGGGCGATCGGAAGTGGGACTTTAGTCTCTTGCTTCTCGGTAACCCACTCGTTCGACTGAGGATCCTCACCCATCACGACGCCGAACCAACGTTCACGGTCTTTGACAACGCGGTACATCTTCTCGTCGTGCGTGCCGCCGAGATAGGGCTCGTAGACTACGACTGGCTGCCGTGCGACCTCCGCTTTGGACCCGATGCGGTCGACACGACCGGTTCGTTGCTCAAGTGTGCTGGGGTTCCAGTCAAGGTCATGATGAATCACGTGGCGGCAGTCTTGATGTAGGTCGACACCCTCGGACATCACCGAACTGGCGACTAGGACCTCCGGGAAGAAGGGGGAATTGAACGCCAGGATCAGGCGCTGTCGAGTGGCTTGGCGGACCCCGCCGTTGGCCAGCCTCACGTTGGGCATGAGTACTTCTCGGTGCCGTGACCTTTCCGACGGGTCGAAGTCAGCAGCAGCCGCGGAAATGCCGCCGGTCTGAATACCAGATAAGGCGGCGAGCGTCTCGTCACGCTCAACATCGACTTTCTGGCTGAGTAACTTGGCGAATGAGCGGATGCGATCGGCGAGTGTCGCTCCTGACATGTCAGGATGCTCGAGGCCGGCCAGTAGATCGTCGATCTTCGTCCTTGGCGACAGCTTGACGAATCGGACGAGGAACGAGGGTGTACGCATGAATCTCGTCACCACGTCGGCTACTTGGACCTGAGTGGCGTCGTCGAAATCAGCTACAAGGGAACGGATCTGGCTACGGAAGGCTCCGTAGCCGGGGGAGTCGGCGCGAAGTAACCTTTCGCCGATACGATCCAGTGCGGTGAGTATCTCGATATCGGCCCCACGATCCAGGTTCAGCCGGTCGGCTGCTCGACAGATAATCTCGTCGCGTAGCACTCCCGAAATGTGGGAGCGTAGGGCGCGCCCGGTTTCGACGTAGAAGCAGAAGACGAGCGCCTTCTCACCTTGCAGCCACAGTTCGCGTACCCGATTCACCGTCGCGGCAACTTTCGGGTGCGACGCCCACCCATCTACTGATTCGTCGGGCAAAGCGGAGGCGATCCGATCGAGGTACCACCGGAGCTGTGGCGTGGGTTCTTCTGCGGTTTGCTTACTTTCCCGTTCATCGAGACTTGCGATGCGATCGCGGCGTGTGTCGGCATAGGCCTCGAAGGATGACGCAAGGCCGTAGGCGAAGTAGTTACGGGTTGGATGTCCACTGTCTACCCTGGAAAGAGACGCCACAGCCTGCGCCCGTGCGGCGAGTAGGAACGGCAGTACTGCGGGACCATCGACGGGTATCCCGACGTCGCTGTCGACGTTGTCGAGGATTGAACGGCCCGGTCGGTAGAGACGTCCTGGCGCATTGTGTGACTTGACATGGCAAATTACCCACGGCCGAAGTAGATCTCCAGCAGATGCGATATCAACTCGGGCATCCCGCGCTATGCTCAGCGCTGTACGAAGCGGCTCGGATTGGTCGTCCTGCGGATCGAGGGACTCGAGTTCGGCTACCAATGGCCCATCGAGTGGATCGATACGCCCCCAAGCCCGTTCGAGCCGAAGAGCGGTCGCCTGCGCGCGGTCCAGCGCGTTCCGGAGATTCCGGGTCTGTTCACCGAAGTGCGTCCTGGCGCGTACGGATGGCCAATGCACACCGTGGAACCGATCTAACACGCTGAGCAGCTCATGGTGCCCGAGTTGAAACGGCGTGGCAGTTAAGAACAGCATCTTCTCGAACATGTCTCCGAGCGGGCCCTGGAGCGACTCGGCATCGTCCTCGGCTTCCGTGTTATCGAATAGCCGGGCCAGACGATTCGGGTTCTTCACGTGGTGAGCCTCGTCCAGGATCAGCAATGGAAGGCGGACGGTCAGCGATTCGAGGCTGTCGGTCCAGGTTGAGTTGAGGGCTCGGTTGAGCAGTCTTCGGGCCGTGCGCATCCGGGACCGAAATGATGCGTTCTGGCGCAAAGGGAGCTCGCCGAGTGCCTCGCGGAGCGCCGTGAGGTCGACGCCCTTCATGGCGCTTTTCAGATCGATGGGAACGGGGTCGTCATCGAGTGGATTTTCTGGATGCGAACGATGCCACACGTCGCGCCAACGGCTGATGGGAGCTTCTAGGAGCGCGGTCGTGGTGTGCTCATCGAACCGGCGGTCGTTGAGCAGTGAGGCGGCAAATCGGGCGACGGCACGGCGAGACTTCGACAGCTCGCGCCGATACAGCATGGCCTGTCGTAGGAGCGCCAGCCTCACGAATGGGTCATGAAGATTTCTTGTGAGGGCGCCATGAGTAAGGAATATGAGGTGCGACCGTGTTGGTGCTGGGTCGTCCAGAAGTTTCAGGAAGTCGCTGCCGCGCCGGACCGGCTTCGAAGCCCGAAGACCGTGGCCCGCGGGCAGGCAACGTTCGGCGAATACTGCCCACTCGGTGGGCCATTTCTCGGCTACTGCTGGCGGAACCATGACGACTACGGGCCTCTCGCCACTGGTGGACTCAAGGACCGACGTGGCGACGGCTAGCGCCACGTAGGTCTTTCCCATGCCGACTTCGTCGGCCAGTACCAGGCCCGGCTGGTCGGCGAGCCTACGCAGTATCTCCGCAGCCGTCCGTTGTTGACGATCGGCGTCCTCGACCGACACTCGGTCATTTCGCAGGCTCACCTTTGAACTAAGCGTCCAAGCCACTGCTGTGCCTCCTTCGATGCGTCGCGGACATAGGCGTCCAGTGCAGCGTCGGAGGCTACGGGAAGTGCCTTTCGACGATCCTCGATCGCACTTAGGGTGTGATCTACGACCGTCCGGACTGTCTCATACCCGATTTCGCTTGCGACGCCGCGCCAGTCGACGGCCGCGACGGTGAGCGCCAACTCGGCGAGCACGAAGTGCGCCTCGCCAGGCAGGGTGTCCTTCTTCAGATCGGAGTCAACGAGACCGTCAGCGATGGCGAGGGGGCCAAGCGCGCCCTGAAGGCGCCAATGCAGAGCGTCGATGCTCCTCGCGGGGCGGCCGAGCCGCTCCTGCAGTCGCCATAGTGCCAAGGAAAGATGCCGGGCACGCTGGAGCAGGAGGCCGTTGTCATCGAAGCGGCGAAGCGGATCGAGGTCGATGTACTGTCCACCGTCGCTTGTCCGCCGTCGACGGCGGAGTTCGTGCTCCAGGGCAACGGGCAAGGGTCGCGTCGAGGCCAGAGCGGCAAGGAGAACGTCGACCGAGAGGTCTGATAGTTCCGGCGGCGGCGCCAGCTTGCCCCTATCGTCGACGTTCGCGACCCACGTGGCTTCTACTGGCTCACCCTGATGCTCCCACCGCACGACCAGATAGGACGGCAGCTCGTCGTCGGGCAGGTCGATCGTTATTGAGTGGGGTGACCCGGCGTTTTCCCAATCCTCGCGCGTCAACAACGTCGCCCCGGCCGGGCTGCGCACCCTCCACGACGCGGGCAGCGACCTGGGAAAGAAGTCAAGCTGTAGCCGCGGCGGTGCCCCGATGATGACTGTGCATTGCGCGAATTCCATGGGAAGCGGCGGGGTAGTCGGTTCGTCCTCATCCGGCGCCGGATCCCATAGCGCGGTGTCGTCGAGATCCAGACGTTCGCCCTCTCGGACGAGCTCCCGAAGGTGTTTCGCGGTCTTCGACGCGGCAGGGCAGCCCAACCAAATGTTCAGCTCGTGGTGGCCATGGTGCCGTTGGCGGCCCAGCCCCGCCTCCGTGGCGTTAGACGAACCGACAAGTGCGGCCAGCCACTCGTCACTGTCTATAAGCAGAACTTTGGCATGGAGCGCGCGGAGTTCGTTGTCTGCAGGGGCGAACGCGGTGACGTCGGCGTCGGGATGGGCCGCTAACGATGCTGGCGCCTGGACCGCGCCGGTGTATGGGTCTTTGCCGACGACGAACGTCATCCTGCGACTCGACGCGGGTCGGCCCGAAAGTCGGTGACGTATTGCGTTCACAGCCGGTGCCGAATCGCGATCATCCCAAAAAGGAGACAGCACCGTCGCACGTAGTGGCCGGGGTCCCTTCCAGACGTCGTTGAGTCGATCGAGCGGGCTAACGCCTGGCCGACGAGGGGCCACTGCCACCCGAAGATGACTGCCGCTTGTCCGCGGTAGGTCGAGCGCGTCGACCCGCCCAGCCAGACGGTCGACGGTAGCGATTGCTCGGCTCTTGGCGCCAGTGAGCGGACCGGGCACGAGATCGACATACCGACGGAGTTCACCGACGAGTGCTTCGAGCACTGGCCCGGGTACTTGGCAGCGTTCATCGAGGTCAATGGCCATGGCGATTTCAAACTGCCGACGGTAGCCGGCGGAGGTCAGATTGGCTGAACCGAGGATGATGCGTGCGGATCGCTCCCAAAGGAGCGCAGCAACTTTCGCGTGCAGAAGCCCGCCCGGGGCGGCCACCGGAAGCAGATCCCAGCGGAGGTTGCGCTTCTCGGCGGGGCTGCTGCGATCTATCAGTACCGAGACTTGGGTTTCGCTGAGTCGGTCCTCTTCCTCCAGAACGGCGGCGATGGATGAGATGGCGTCGCCTTCACTTGAGGTTGTCGACAAGCTAAGGAAACGTGAGAGGCAGTCCTGCGTGAAGAAGTCGGATTCAAAGGTAAAACTCGTCGCCAGGCATGCGATGGGTTGCCCGGCACCGTCAGGTGGTGACCAATTGTCGAGCAGGCGGATCCCCGTCACGAGGCGGTGTCCTCGATGAAGCGTCGAAGGGCTGCAACTCGAACGGGATGAATGAAGTCAGAACCAATTTGAGGCGCCTCGGCCTGTCCGTACGGGTTGCGCACCACCCAGCCGTTGCGGAACGGCTCGAACCAGGGGCGCTTACCCTGAGGCGGCTTGTTGGCTTGGATCCTTTCGTGATGCTCGAGTACCAGTTCGGCTAGCTCACCAGCAGAGCGTGGAAACCCAAACTCGCCGAGCCGCTCCTCAAGATTGCTCTCGGCACCGATGGCGGCCATAGACTCAGCCGCCTTGTGATAGCTGTCCGGCAATTGCTGCGCGCAACGCGTGAGCGTTTCGTGCTGAGCGACCAATGAAGTTGTCAGCGGCTGAGCGCCAATCGAATAGGACACTGCACACAGCACGCGAAACGCGGCGTTCACCAACAAGGAAAACAGTTCATATGCGACGACCGCGTCGACGATGCTTCCGAGGCGCTGCGAACAGAGTGGCCGCACAGCGCCGAGGAGTGCAGCTTCTGACAATTCGGCGGGCATCGATTCGAGGTGTGTGGCGAGCTCCGCCCTTGTCGCGTGTTCGTCGGTCGAAATCAATGCCCGCAGCGCTCGGCGTTCTCCTTCGTCCGCCCGGTCAGGATGCAGGGACATAGCAAGTCGGCCGAAAAGCCAGCTGCGGGAATTCGTCGAGCATCTCCCAGCCCGCAAGGCACTCCGCACCTGGTCGCGCAAGTGGCTTCTTAGCTTGGCGCCATCAGTGCCGGGCACGGCATCGGTGAAGCCCTCGAAATCCTGCTCAACCTCCCACCGGCGAGTCAACTCAGAACAGCGCTGGCCGGGTCCGAGTTCGCTGCTCACCACTCCGCTGTCGACGGCGAACGGCTTGTAGATCCCGTTGAACCCAAAAACGGAAGGGCTCTTAAGATAGGTGGCCGCCGAGAGCCGCTGATCTCGATTCACCACGGCGCGGGCTTTCTGACTGCCGGGAATACCGGACGGGATCCGCGGGGCCGGAATCCGTCGCACCAAGCCTTCAACAACAAGCCACTCGAAGCAGATGGCAGGAGTGGAGATCCCGTCAGCCGACGGCGCGTCGGCCAGCGTCTCGCACACGGTCGCCCCCACAGCCATCGCGGTGACAAAACGAAAGCGCTGCATACGTGCCCGCATCCCGGGTATCAGGTGATCTGCAAGCCGGTCGGAAATCGCCGCCAATCCCATCGGATCGAGGCTGCCTTCGCCCGCCATAGGAGGGTCGTAGGCGGACAAATCTGGCAGTTCTAGCCCAGTGAGCGTCATGTGAATCGCTACCTCCCTACCTGACTATTGAACGCTTACCTGAGTATTGAACGGCGATCATCAACCGCGTTGCGCGCATGAGTTTGGTCGCCAAGCCGCGCGCCCAAAGTGTGCTTGGCGAGCCCTTCCGGGAGGGCGGACGAAAACTTCAGTCCGCGAAGTGCATTGGCATCGACCTGCGGGTCCCGCCACTCAATCGACGCCAGCGCTGCGGAGAACTCGGCCACTGTTACCTCAGGCAACAGCCGTATCGACTTCTCGTCGATCCGCTGGCGCGGGTCGACCACCGACGGCAGTGACGCCTGGAGCGAGCGATTCGCGGCTGTACCCGCCCAGGTCCACCACCTCCCGGCCGAGTCGTCAGGGAGCCGCACGATCACGCGATCTGCGGCGACGTTGTCGCCATAGCTCTGCTGAAGCGCACTGATGACGGCGCGCGCACGGGCGGTAAAGGTGACGCCTTCCGGCAGGTGACCGAGTATGACGTCGCGCATCCCACGGGTGATTTCGTAGGACAGGCCCCCGCCGGACCCGGACCATTTTGCTCGTCCGCCGCCGTCCACCGGTTCGACGAAGCACCGTCGCCGTTCCCAGTCGACGTGGGTGACGTTCCAGGAGCGGCCGCCCAGCAGCAAGACTCGCGGTCCGACGACCTCGTCGGTGAGCAGGTCGGTGCCGATTGTTCCGACCTCGACTCTGCCTGCCAGTACCAGGAATTCGGGTGCGGCAGTGAATACCGCGGTGAGGTCGGAGAAGTAGCGGCGGCCGAAGCGGCGCTCCGCCTCGGCGCCGATGTGCAGGTACGGCCCGTCTGCTTCGAAGAATCCCTCGGCGACGAGGTAGGCGAGGATGTCGTCGGCGGTGTCGTCGAAGATCGCGAGCTCGCCCCACCAGGTGCGCCATTGAGCGGCGACGACGCGGTGCTCTTGCAGACACAGCGCCATCAACTGCTGGGCGGCGATGTGTCGCGGATGCTGCGGTGCTTCGATCGGCTCGACCCAGCCAGCTGACCATTTGTTGAGCATCCCGGCAGTCAGCAGGATCGCTTCGTCGTCGATGCAGAGGAACAGGCAGTTGCGGCTGGTTCCGGCTCGGCGCCCGGTCCGGCCGAGCCGCTGCAGGAACGACGCGACG
>JBMYXJ010000100.1:0-7932 GCA_049608285.1 Mycobacterium sp.
CGGCACCCGCAACGGCACCGTCGTACATTGGCCGAATGGACTGGCCGACAAGGGTGGTCTACGCAACCAGTTTCATCATGTCATCGACGTCGCGCCCACCATCCTGGAAGCCGCAGGGCTACCAGCCCCGATGTCGGTCAACGGCATCACTCAGGAGCCACTGGAGGGTGTCAGCATGCTGGGGAGCCTGCGCGACGCGAACGCTCCGGAGACCCACGAGGTTCAATACTTTGAAATGATGGGCAACCGCGGCATCTACCACGATGGTTGGACGGCCTGCACCAAACACCGGACGCCCTGGACAGTCGAAACTCCGCCCGCGTTCGACGACGACGTATGGGAACTCTATGGTCCCGACGACTGGACCCAGTCACATGATCTGTCGAAGGAGCAGCCGGAGAAGCTGGCTGAAATGCAACGGCTTTGGCTGATCGAAGCCGTGAAGTACAACGTGGTGCCGCTGGACGACCGCGGCTTCGAGCGGATCAACCCCGATATCGCCGGGCGCCCGCAATTAGTGCGCGGCAATACCCAGCTGTTGTTCTCGGGCATGCGTGTCAGCGAATGGTGCGTGTTGACCCTCAAGAACAAATCACACTCCGTAACCGCCAACGTAGTCGTTCCGGAATCCGGCGCAACCGGGGTGATCGTCACCCAAGGCGGCCAGGCAGGTGGCTGGACGCTGTACGCGCATGACGGAAAACTCAAGTACTGCTACAACTTCTTTGGCATCGAGCATTACATCGTGTCATCTGACAAGCCCATTCCAGCTGGCCGACATCAGGTCCGCATGGAGTTCTCCTACGACGGAGGAGGTCTGGCCAAGGGTGGCGACGTCACATTGTTCTACGACGGAAAGCCCGTCGGTATGGGGCGCGTCGATCAGACCCAGCCGATGGCCTACTCCGCCGACGAGGCCTGTGACGTCGGGTCCGACACCGGTTCGCCGGCTTCCCCCGACTACGGCCCGACCGGCAACAAGTTCACCGGTGAGATCGAATGGGTACAGCTCGACATCGGCGGCGACAGTCACGACCACCTGATCACCACTGAGGACCGTTTCAACATCGCGATGGCCAAACAGTAGCTCCCGCAGCCACAGCGATGCACGGGGATTCTCATCCCTGCGCAGCTAATTGCCCACAGGCGGCAGCGATTTCGCGGCCCCGAGTGTCACGCACCGTGCACGACACTCCCCTTTCCCGGACCCGCCTGACGAATTCACGTTCGACAGGTTTGGGGCTGGCGTCCCACTCGCTGCCCGGTGTCGGGTTCAGCGGGATGAGATTGACATGCACGAGCGGTCCAAGCGCACCATGCAGTCGCTTACCGAGCAGGTCCGCACGCCAGGGCTGGTCGTTGACGTCGCGGATCAGCGCGTACTCGATCGACACCCGTCTGCCAGTGACGTCGGCGTAGTAGCGCGCAGCATCGAGCGCTTCGCCGACATCCCAGCGGTTGTTGACCGGCACCAGGGTGTCGCGTAATTCATCGTCTGGGGCGTGCAGGGAAAGCGCCAACGTCACGTTGAGACGTTCGTCGGCGAGCTTGCGGATCGCCGGCGCCAAACCAACGGTCGACACCGTGACCGACCGCGCCGAGATGCCGAATCCGTTGGGCGGTGCGGCAATGATGCGACGTACCGCCTCCAGCACCCGATTGTAGTTGGCCAGTGGCTCGCCCATTCCCATGAAAACGATGTTGGACAGTCGGCCCCCGCGGGCAATCCCCTCCTCGTCGCAGTTGCGCAGCTCCGCGCTCGCCGCCCGTACCTGCTCGAGAATCTCGGCCGTCGACAGGTTGCGCATGAGGCCGCCCTGGCCGGTCGCACAGAACGGGCAGGCCATACCGCAGCCGGCCTGGGATGAGATACACACGGTGTTGCGGTCCGGATAACGCATGAGCACCGACTCGAACGTCGTCCCGTCGACCGCGCGCCACAACACCTTTCGGGTCTCCCCGGCGTCGCAGGCGATCTCGCGTGCCGCATCCAGAAGCTTAGGGAACAGCGCTTCCGAAAGCTGCTCCCGGATGGCGGCTGGAAGATCGGTCATCTGCCTCGGGTCGGCTATCAACCTGCTGTAGTACTGATTGGCCAGCTGCTTACCGCGGAAAGCCGGAAACCCCAGATCGGCTACCGCAGCGGCCCGGCCCGCCGTGTCGAGGTCGGCAAAATGCCGCGGCGGCTTGGCACGGCGCGGCGGATCGAACACCAGCGGCAAAGCCGGACGAGGATCAGACATGAGTCCGGCCAGTATCTCATCCCGGGTGGCATCCCCAGAGTCGGAACCGGATCAGGCCAGCAGAGAAAGCACAATCCAGGTGGCCACGGCCGACGGCAGCACCGAATCGAGCCGGTCCATCAGGCCGCCGTGCCCGGGTAGCAGCGTGCCCATGTCCTTGATGCCAAGGTCGCGTTTCACCTGAGATTCGACCAGATCGCCGAGCGTGGCGGTGATGACGAGCATCAGGCCGAGCGGCACCCCGACCCAGGCCGGGTTGTCGGTGAGGAACTCAACCGCAAGTACCGCGGTCGTCACGCCCAACACAAACGAACCCGCCAGGCCCTCCCAGGACTTCTTCGGGCTGATCGCCGGCGCCATCGGGTGCTTACCGAACAGCACCCCGGCGGTGTAGCCGCCGACATCGGAGCCGACGACGACCAGCATCAGGCAAGCGACTCGCCCCGCGCCATCCTCGGGGTAGATAAGCAGCGCGCCAAAACTGCCGAACAACGGCACCCACGCGGCCACGAACACCGTCGTCGACATGTCCCGCAGGTAATTCTGCGGCGCACTGGACAGTCCACCCGACACCAGCCGCCAAATCATGCAAACCAGAACGGTCCCGCCGAACGCACCCAACGCACCTGCGGCGCCGAACGGCCACGTCAACCACACCATCGCCTGACCACCGACGAGCAGCGGCACCAGCGGTATCGAAAAACCGCCCTCGCGCAGCCGACGTACGACTTCATGCGTCGCCACTGCCATGGCGATGGCGACCACGGCGACCCACACCCGCGGCGCGAACAGCAGCGTGGCGATGAGCATGCCACCCAGGCCCACCCCAACGGCGATCGCGGCGGGCAGGTTGCGACCTGCCCGCGACGTTTTCTTCGTCGGCTTATCGACCGGCTGCTCTGCCGAGGGGGTCGCTTTTCGATCGGTCACATCAGACCTCCAGCAGCTCGCCCTCTTTGTGTTTGACCAATTCGTCGACCCGGTTCGTGTACTCGTGGGTGGTCTTTTCGAGGTCCTTCTCCGCGCGGACCACCTCATCCTCTCCGGCGTCGCCGTCCTTCTTGATTCGAGCTAGCTCGTCCATCGCCTTGCGGCGAATGCTTCGGACCGACACCTTGGCATCCTCACCCTTCGACTTGGCCTGCTTGACCAGATCGCGGCGACGCTCCTCGGTCAGCTGAGGGATCGCGATGCGGATGACGTTGCCGTCGTTGGTCGGGTTGACCCCCAGGTCGGAATTGCGGATCGCGTCCTCGATGCTGCGAAGTTGGTTGGACTCGTAAGGCTTGATGACGACTAGCCGGGCTTCGGCCACGTTGATGCTGGAGAGCTGGGTGATCGGGGTGGCTGAACCGTAGTAGTCGATGTTGACGCGGTTGAACATCCCGGGGTTGGCGCGGCCGGTGCGAATCGACGCCAAGTCGTCCCGCGCCACGGCCACGGCCTTGTCCATCTTCTCCTCGGCATCGAAGAGGGTTTCTTCGATCACTTGCGTTCTCCCGTCGCCTTCGCCCGTCCCGAGCACATTTCGTCGCCAGCGCTCGCCGGGACTCCACCGGTCACGCGGTGACCAGCGTTCCAATCTTCTCACCCGCGACTGCACGAGCGATATTGCCATCAGTGAGCAGGTTGAACACCAGGATTGGCATACCGTTGTCCATGCACAAGCTGAACGCCGTCGCGTCGGCGACTTTTAGGCCGCGATCGATGACTTCGCGGTGGGTGATCGCGGTGAGCAATTCAGCTCCGGGGTCAACGCGCGGGTCTGCGGTGAACACACCGTCGACCGCCTTGGCCATCAGGACCACGTCGGCGCCGATCTCGAGCGCACGCTGCGCGGCGGTGGTGTCGGTGGAGAAGTACGGCAGCCCCATGCCCGCTCCGAAGATCACTACGCGCCCCTTCTCCAGGTGCCTTCGCGCCCGCAACGGGATATAGGGTTCGGCCACCTGGCCCATCGTGATGGCGGTCTGCACGCGGGTCTGGATACCTTCCTGTTCCAGAAAGTCCTGCAGCGCAAGGCTGTTCATTACAGTGCCGAGCATGCCCATATAGTCCGAGCGGGTGCGTTCCATGCCCCGATGCTGCAACTGTGCGCCGCGGAAGAAATTGCCGCCGCCGATGACGACGGCCACCTGGGCGCCGCTCCGCACCACCTCGGCGATTTGGCGGGCGACCAGTGCGACCACGTCAGGATCGAGGCCGACCTGTCCGCCGCCGAACATCTCGCCTCCCAGCTTGAGCAGCACTCGGGAGTAGGCGGGCCGGATCTCCGACAACGAGCCTTCGCCATTGGGACTCGTGGATTCCGCCATCCGACTCCTTCACTTCCTCACATCTAATCGCCGCCCCGGAGGCCTGTGGACAGCTGCGCGGCCGCCTCAATCCTGCCTCATCGCGGCCTACGCACCACGTCGGGGTGCGGTTGACAATCCCGACCTGTCGATCATTCGAGACTGCGCGCAGTGTCTGGCACGCGACGAAGTACGAAGTGCTCGTCAGCTTCGCAGGTCGCCGAATTTAACCCTGAATTCGCCGCCAGGGGCGAGCCTCCTCGAGTTCGTAGGCCAGCTCAAGCAGGCGAGCATCCTGTCCGACGGCGGCGGAGAACATCATCCCTACCGGCAGACCCGACGCCGATTCAGCCAGCGGCAACGAAATGGACGGCTCGCCAGTCGCATTCTGCAACGGAGTGAACGCCACCCACTCCACGAGCCGGTCAATGACCTGCTGATAATTCGCGGTCGGATCGAGATGGCCGATGCGGGGGGTGGCGGCGGCCACCGTCGGCGTCAGCAGCACATCGAAAGTCGACATCGCGCTCGACGCGCTCTGGCGCACCCGTGCCAGCCGGGCGATCGCCAAAGGTAGCCGGTGCACGTTGCGAGATGCGTGGCGCTCGAGGCCGAGAGTGAGATTGTCGAGCTTGTCGCGATCGAAACTCTCCCCGAACGTACGGCGACCACCCCGCACGAGAGCGAAAGCGAGAAAAGACCAATACAGGAGGAAATCATCGGTAAAGCGATGCGGGACCGGGTTATCGATCACGCTCACCCGGTGTCCGAGTTCCTCGAGCAGGGCAGACGTCTTGAACGTCAGCTCAGTCACCTCGGGACTGGCGTCACGGGCGACCGACTGTGTGCAGACCGCGATGCGCAGTCGCTGCTTTCCGGGTGCACTGACGGTGCCGACAGGCGGCAACTTCGGGTTGGCGGTGACCCGTTCCATCTCACGGTAGAACGCGGCGGTGTCGCGGACCGAACGAGTGAGGACGCCGTTGTGGACGATGCGCAGCGGCATCAGCCGCATGTCCTTATCGAGCGGGAGCCTTCCCCGGGACGGTTTCAGGCCCACCAAACCGTTGCAGGACGCAGGAATCCGGATCGAGCCGCCACCGTCATTTGCGTGTGCGATCGGCACCACCCCCGCTGCCACGAACGCCCCTGACCCCGACGACGATGCACCAGCGGTGTGCTCGACGTTCCACGGATTGCGTACCGGCCCAAGCCGCGGGTGCTCCGCCGAAGCGCTGAAGCCGAACTCAGAGAGCCGGGTCTTGCCCAGCGCCACCAACCCGGTACCCAGAAACGCACGGGCGAAGTCGCCATCGAATTCAGCGGGTTTCGGGGCCCAGGCGTCGGTACCGCTCATCGTCGGCATACCGGCGACAGCAACGTTGTCCTTGATGAACGTCGGCACCCCGTCGAAGTACCCGCCGTAGGGCCGCCGCATCTGCGCGCGCGCCCTGGCCCTGTCGAAAACTTCGCAGGCCAGACCGTTCAGTGTGGGGTTCACCGCCTCGGTACGGGCGATCGCGGCATCGATGATCTCGCGCGCCGACACCCTTCCGGCCCGCAGCGCTTCCACGACGCCCACAGCATCAAGGTCACCCAGGGCATCTCCGGAGAATTCTTCGCCGAAAGCATGAATGCTGTCCATGAATCCGACGGTACCAAAGCGTACCGCCTCGCTCGGCGGCACCGACAGACACTCGCTCGGCGGCACCGACAGACACTCGCTCGGCGGCACCGACAGACAACAGCACGAGGCCCCCGCGACCGTAGTCTCGGGGGCCTGGCGTTGACTAAGCGATCAGGCCTGGCCGACCTCGAAACGGACAAACCGCGTCAATGTCACGCCGGCCTCCTCAAGCAGGGCTTTGACGGACTTCTTGTTGTCCGACACCGACGGTTGATCCATCAGCACGACATCCTTGTAGAAGCCACTCACGCGACCCTGGACAATCTTGGACAGCGCCTGCTCGGGCTTGCCCTCGTTGCGGGCAGTCTCTTCGGCGATGCGCTGCTCGTTGGCAACAACGTCCTCGGGCACATCCTCACGCGTGAGGTAGCGAGCCTTCAGCGCTGCAATCTGCAGAGCGACCGTGTGCGCTGCAGCTTTGGCCTTATCCGCATCTGCACCGGTGTACTCGACCAGGACACCCACCGCGGGCGGCAAATCGGCCGCCCTTTTGTGCAGATAGGCCTCAGTGGCGCCGTCGAAATAGGCGACGCGCCGCAGTTCCAACTTCTCGCCGATTTTCGCCGACAGGTCGGCGATGGTCTGCTCCACGGTGCGGTCCCCGACCTTGGCAGCCTTGAGCGCGTCGACATCCGTCGCCTTCGAGGCTGCCGCAGCGGCCACGATCTGGTCAGCGACAGCTTGGAACTCGGCGTTCTTAGCGACGAAATCGGTTTCGGAGTTGAGCTCGATCAGGGCGCCGTCCCTAGCCGCCACCAGGCCTTCGGCGGTAGCGCGCTCGGCACGCTTTCCGACATCTTTGGCGCCCTTGATGCGCAGCAGCTCGACGGCCTTGTCGAAGTCGCCGTCGGAGTCGACAAGCGCGTTCTTCGAGGCCAGCATTCCGGCGCCGGTCAGCTCCCGGAGCCGCTTGACATCGGCGGCGGTGTAGTTGGCCATACTCAGCCTTCCGTGACAGTGACGGTGACGTTGGTGGACTCGTCCGCGACCGGGCCCGGCTCGGTCGGAGCCGCGTCGATGGCCGCGCTGGCCAACAACTCCTGTTCCCACTCGGCCAGCGGCTCGGCGGCGGCAGCCGGCTTGTCGGCACCCGCGCTGGCGCCCGATCGAGCCTGCAGCCCCTCGGCGACGGCTGAAGCCACCACCTTGGTCAGCAGCGCAGCCGAACGGATGGCGTCATCGTTGCCCGGAATGGGGTAGCCGACGAGATCGGGATCGCAGTTGGTGTCCAAGATCGCGATGATCGGGATGTTCAGCTTGCGAGCCTCGGCGACCGCGAGGTGCTCCTTGTTCGTGTCGACGACCCAGATCGCCGACGGCACCTTCTGCATGTCCCTGATGCCGCCCAGAGACCGTTCGAGCTTGTTCTTCTCGCGGGTCAGCATCAGGATCTCTTTCTTGGTGCGACCCTCGAAACCGCCGGTCTGCTCCATAGCCTCGAGCTCCTTGAGGCGCTGCAAACGCTTATGCACGGTGGAGAAGTTGGTGAGCATGCCACCAAGCCAGCGCTGGTTCACGTACGGCATGCCAACGCGGGTGGCCTCTTCGGCGATGGACTCCTGCGCCTGCTTTTTGGTTCCCACAAACATGATGGACCCACCGTGGGCGACCGTCTCCTTGACGAATTCGTACGCCTTGTCGATGTAGGTCAGCGTCTGCTGTAGGTCGATGATGTAGATGCCATTGCGGTCGGTGAAGATGAACCGCT
>JBMYXJ010000101.1:0-7909 GCA_049608285.1 Mycobacterium sp.
ACATGCACGAACTGCAAACACTTGGGAGCATGAGGCGATGACCCGCACCTGGAGCAAGACGCCGCCGCAAGCGCTGGTGAACCCTGAGGGCGACTGGTACTGGTGGCGACCGTCGCCCACGGATCGTGCCTTGCCGATTGTGGTCACGGAGCTGGATGACGCGCTCCATGCGATTCCTGCAGGCGTGGGCGACTACGCGCCCGTCGCGGACATCCCCGGCGAGTGGCTCGGCCCGATCACCCCGGAGGACGTGGCGCGGGCGGATGCAAACCCGTGCCTGACGAAGACGGACATAGATAGGGAGCGCCTGGCGCGCATATGGCACGGCGACGCGCTGTGGCAAGACCATCAAGACGCCCGCGTGGGCCGCCTGCTGCGGGAGATTGGTGAAGCGACGACGATTGGCTACTTCGCGTGCGCCGTGGATCGGGGCGGGGCGGGTCATGTCTAAAAGTCGACGCTGTAGCTACGCGGCAGGTAGTAGACGACGCAGCGCGTCACGCCCGCCCCCAGCACGAGCCAGATGCCGTCAGTGAACTTGCGCCAGTTCTCGCCGGGCAACTCCAGATTGTAGTTCACGACAGTGCGCGGCTGCACGTCCATGATGAGCGGTGCGCTGGCGTTAGCGCCGTCGTAGAGCAGGGCGAAGTTGTTGCTGGCTCCGCCGAGCAGCGAGATGCCGACGAGCCATCCACCGCCTGAGATGTCGGTGGATCCGTGCGACTCGAGCAGCTCGGCCGTGCCAGCCGTGTAGAGCTTGCTGGGCAGCACCTTGTGGCGCGGCGGGTTGATGATGACTTGGTTCATGGCTGCTCCTTACGCGAACTGGTTCTCGTTCGCCCAGTCGTTGATTGTGTCCGGCTGCATGTCGATGGACGGGCCGGAGCCGCCACTCGGCAGCGGGTCGATGGTCGTGACAACCTCGACGCCGACGCGCCACCCGCGTAGCTGGTTGTTCTTGATGTTGACTGCGCGCGGTGCGGAAGTGTTGAGGTACGTCGTCTGTAGGGTTCCGAACACGTCCACGAGCGAGATGCAGGGCTGGCCGCCGTCGGTGTTGTCCGCGCCAAACCCGCCCTCCATCGTTCCAGAGGCGCCTTCCGCGATGACCCCAGAGGCCACTCGCAACTCCGAGGCCCCGTCACTGTTGCCGAGGTGCTCGAGCGTGACTGAGTTCGCCGCGCCCCCGTGTGTCTTGCAGCGGACGGTGACCGTTGCTGAGCTTGGCAGGCTGCTGTGATAGGCGCTTTCATCGACCGTGGCCTCGAAGAACTCGGAGAAGTTCGTGTCGGCGTTGAGTGCCACTGCGATGTTCAGGGCCGTCCCGATTGCTCCGTTCGGGACGGACTTCGAGAAGTAGGTGCCGGCGTCAACCGTGATGGTGCGCCCGGCGAAGGCCCCGGGATCGTCGTCGGGAGGCGATCCGCTTCCGAAGGTGTCCTCAGGAATCTGCATCTCGAAGCCCTCACCGGCCGCGAGAAGGTCGTTGTCGAGGATGGTGAAGGTGAACTCCGCCCAGCCGCCTGCAATCGCCTGGACGCCCTGGATGTCCACCATGTCCCAGCGGTCGCGGTTGCGCGTGCAGAAGTGCGCGAACAGGGGGTGTTGGTTGATGAAGGGGGGCGTGTCGCCTGACTGGTTGCCAGCGATGCGGTTGTAGTACTTGCCGCCGCGCATCTTGAACGTCTTCGGGTGACCGGCGCCGCCGAACGTTGAGGACTTCTCCGTCGCGACGAGCGAGATCGCTGCGTACGGGTCATAGTCGCTGCCGTCCGTCCCCAGGTTGAAGATTTGCGGGTTAGTGACCGTGACATCCACGCAGTCCTCGACCACGACAGCCCCGCGCTTCCAGTAGTCGAACCCGTTGGTTTGCGGGAGCAGGTGCCGGTGGTGTGCCACGTTGTCGATGCGCGCGAACCACAGGTTGCGAAGCAGGATCTGCGCTCCGTAGTGTGTCGCGGAGCCGTGGAACGAGCCGCCCGTGATGCGGATGTGACCGCCCTCGTGTGTGCCGTCCACGCCATTGCCAGTGCGGTCGACAACGAGCTGCGCCTCGGACTCGTCCCCCGCCGAGTGCCCGCCTGAGTTCATCATGCGGTTGTTCGTCCAATCGATCTCGTCGCAGTTCGTGATCGTCGCCGGGAGCGGCGCCTCGGTGGCCGACAAGGCGCCGTCACCAAACCCGTTCGTGCGCGAGAACTTCGAGGTGACGTAGTTGTTCTGGATGTTCAGATCCCAGGTGCTGTTCCACGTCAAGGGTGCGACGCGGTTCCCGAGGAACAACTTGTTCTTCAAGATGTGGTGGTGCAGGTAGCTGTAGCTGCGGTGCGTCGGGTTGGAGGCTGTGATCTGAATGCTCGCCATCGCGGAGCACGAAAGACCCGACGCTTGAGCGCCAAGGCTGTCGACCGTGATGCTGTTGCCTCGGGCCGTGAAGTCGGAGGCGGCCACCAGGATCGCCGCCTTGCCATTCCGGTTCCCAGAACCCTCCTCAGGCCACAGCATGTTCATGCCGAACAGTCCGCAGCCCTCGGCCTCTGCAATGAGCCCACCGTTCTCGGAGATCTCCCAGAGCGTTGCTGGCTGCCCTACGAGGATGGTGCCGGGAACGTCGAGGATGATGGGTCCGTCCTGATCCGCCTGACCGTTGATGAGGCCCGTTGGAATCGGCACGCGCCCGCCCATCGGCATCATCGCCACTGCCACCGACGACGTGGACACAGCGGCCCCGTCGAGGTTCGTCCAGCTCGCGATCCCCGAGCCCGACACGATCCGCATGGTGACGTTTCGCATCGCCGCGTAGGACAGCTTCGGCTTGAGCGTGATCGTGCCGCCGCTGCTCGTGACCTTGAAGAAGGTCGAGACGTTACGGGCCGTCACGAGGTCGGGCGTCGTGGTGTACGGCGACTGCCCCGTCATCTGCTTCACGATGTCGGCGGCTTCGGTCGTGGGGTCTTGGCTCGCGGTGACGTCGAAGGTCTCGGTGTCGCCGTTCTCGGCCGAGGTGTCGATCTCGATGGTAGCGGCGACTGTCGACGGGTCGGCTGCAAGCGTGATCGTGATGACGGGCGCGTAGACCCGGTTGTTCACCCAGTTCTGGAGCATGGCCTGGGTGGAGAGTTCGCCGGGGTTCGAGGAGCCCGGGTGCATCCCGATGGTCCCCGCGCCGTAGGGGCTCAAGAACGCCTTGCTCGTGGACGGCGAGCTGCGGGTCAGCTCCTTCCACGCCGTGCCGATGCTCCAGAGGAGAATGCTACTGCCGGCCGTGTACCGAAAGTCTCCTTCGAGCTCGAGGTTGCTGCCCGCGACGAGCCCCCTGCCTGTTGCGTTGTCCTCGAAGAGAATCGGCAGCATGGTGCCAGCTGGAGCGGGTGGGCCCAGGCTCGTGATCTCTCCGCCGCCTGTGACGCGCCAGGACTTGCGTGCGTAGACATCGGGCGGTGGAACAAGGGTTGTCATCGGCCGGAGCCCCCAAGCTTGTGTGCGCGGTAGACCTTGATGAAGTGCATCGTGTCGGGGCGCACGTCGTACTCGTCGGCGTACTGGCCGTTCGTGAAGACCGCCTTGAGCTGCTCGACTCCTGTGTCGAGCCAGGTGGTGTCCCCCGTGTCCTCGAATGCCTGCGCCATACCCAGCAGGATCGAGTGGAACTGGTCGTTGGAGTCGCTGCCGGACTGCGTCTTGAGCGCGTAGCTGTAGAACAGCTCCCAATCGGCCGGGTCACCGGAGGCGTTGTTCCACAGCTCGGTGCGCGCGAGGTAGGCGAGGTCGCGCAGCCGCCCGCTTGCCGTTGTCGCGGCAGCTGCCTGACTGTTCGCGCCGAGGTAGCGCGCGACGTGGCGCAGCGAGATCGGGCCGAGCGTCGCCTGGAAGAAGCCGCGCACGGGGAAGTCGTTTGCGGTCGCGCCGCCTGGAGGGTCGACAGGAGAAGCTGTCGAGTAGAAGTAGCGACGCGCCTCGGTGTCGAACGGTCCGTGCCATCCAGTTGTCAGGCTGTCGGTCGCCACGTCGATGTACGGCGCCGCCGAGTTGTTCGTGATCGTCGTGGCAATGGTGGACGCTTGGCCCGCTTCGCCAAGGAACTCGGCCATGATCGCGCCCGAGCGCACACGCATCCAAAGCGACCGCACCTGATCGTAGGAGTGGTTCAGCCCGTCCCACTGGTCGAGGTCGTCAGCGATAGCGGGAGGAATGCGCTCATCACCCGACAGGTAGTAGGCCCAGACCATGCCCTCGCGGTAGCGGTGCTCTTCGTCGGAGCCCGTGCTGTCCGTGTGGGAGACGGAGCCCTCGTTCGCGGCTCCTGGGTCGCTTGCGTCCGCGAAGTCGTCACTTCGATGGCACGTCCACTCGCAGCGGTACAGCGCGTGTTGGATCCCGCGAAGGAAGCCGGCGCCGAGCCCGTGGCGCAGCCACTGCCCGACGAGGAACTTCTCAATCTCAGGGTGGTTGTTCGGCCCGCCCGTTGTCGACGAGCGAAGGTAGCGCATGGCCTTGAATGGCCCGTTGCTCGGCGTGATCGTGTGTGACGGGAAGCTCGCGTCGTCCGCCTGCATGAGCAGGTAGGCTTCCTCCTGCTCCGCGCGCGTCGCGAGGTCGTACCAGAACGCGCCCGTCTCGTGGTAATAGCCGAAGTCCTGCGCTCGCCCCGTCAGGGGGAAGTCGATGCGCCTCGGGACGGCTGTCGGAGCCGGGGACGTGGCGCCCTCGTTGAACGAGAAGATCGCGGTGCGGCTCTCGTACTGTCGCCAGATGAACGTGTAGTTGGCGGGGTTCTTCCTCGTGAAGACCTCCGCAGCGATGACGCCGCTCGCATCAGCCTCGAGCGCGCCGGGGAACCACCACGGAAGATGCTGGATCGCGACGGTGCAGCCACCCGCCGTGCCGCTGAGGTTCATGAACGGGTGCTTGGCCCACTCCGAGACGGTGCCGAGCCCATTGATCTCGACCCCTGCGACATCGACTTCATATCCCTGCTGGACGTGGTTCGGTGCCGTGCTGTAGGGCAGATGCGGCTTGTACTCCGCCGCGCTGTCGTTGAAGGTCTCCGCGCTCGTTTGTGCCTGGTAGTAGTGCGCGGTCTCGACGCCAGACAGGGTGGCCGAGTGGGTGCCGTTGTGTAGCTGCGTCTGGATGTCCGGCGTCGACGTGCCGAGGATCAGCGGGACGCGCAGCTCGATGTGGTCGAGTTGAAGATGCGCGTTGCCTGCCGTGCTGGTGTCGTAGTGCGTCTCGGTCGCGTTGCGGACCGTGAAGCGCACCTCCACGTCGCGGCTGTTCCGAGCGAACACGAAGCGACAGTCGAACGTGAAGACGGGGACATTAGCGCTCGTCTCCATCGTGCCCGAGGCGAGGACGATGCAGCGCGTGGGGCCGTTCTCCTCGAACGTTGCCGTCACGTCGCTCGCGGCCTGGAGCGTGTCGCTCGTGATCGTCTCGGCTGCGAGCCCCTTGTAGCTGGCGTTGTTGACGAGCGTGGTGCTTCCGACGACGACCTTGCGGAACAAGTTGAAGCTCGTCCCAGCCATCACGTCGACCGTGATCTCTCCCGTGGCGACCTGGAGCCCGCCGGAGATCGAACTGCCCATGTCGGACAGGCCCGTGGTCTTGCCGGTGCCGTTCGCGAGGTCGACGGCGATGGTCTCGACCGGCCCCGTGCTGGGGTAGTCGGCCTCGATGTCGAGCTTCATCCACTTGACCGAGCCGTCCGGCCACGTCGCGAGGGTGCGCGCCTGGAAGCTGTCGCAGCCCGTCACGTCGACCGCCGGCCGCCCGCCGGTCTCCTGGACCGCACCCTGGGCGATGGGCAGTCCGAGGGTCGCGACGCCCGGGAGGTGGCCCACGTTCGCGCCGAGGCCCGTGGGTGTCGCTGCTTCGAGGGTCAGCGGCACGCTGTCGGGTGGGTTCGGGTTGGGGTCCGGGTCCGGGTCGGGTTCCGGGTCCGGATCAGGCGGGTTCGGGTCAACGACAGAGGACAGCGGGACATAGGCCATGTTCCCGCGCAGTTGGTTCGCCCCGATCTCGACCTCGCCCGTGGCGGTCGAGCCACCGTTGAGCTCGCGCCCGGCCTCGGCCGCAATGAGCGTGTTGTCCGCGACTCGCCCGCGACGGACGTTGCCGCTCCAGCGCACTTCGTACCCGCCGCCCGCTGCGGTCGTGTGCGTGCTCGATGCGTAGTTGTTCGCGACGGTCCAGTCGCTGGTCGAGTTCTCGATGCTGATGGCGTGGTTGCTGGTCGCGTTCGCGTTGCCGCACGAGATGAACTGGTTGTGCGAGATGTCGATGATGCTGGATTGTCGCGTCGCGCCGCCCGCGTCGGTCGACTCCGCCACCCGGATGCCTGCGCCCTGGACCGTGCGAAACACGCACTCGCTGATTGCTGCGCGCTGCCACCCGAACGCCTTGATGCCCGCTTGGTCGTCGGACACCGTGCTCGAGTTGAACATGAGGCCGTTCGTGACGAGCGCGCCTGACACGGGCGCATCGGCATCCGTGTCGATCCCGCCCACGCCGCCGCCGTCGCTGCCCCAGTTGCGGAACGAGAAGTTCCCGAGGGCGAAGGAGATCGCGCCATCGTTGCCGGAGGGTCCGTGCGTGTTCTTGAGGCGCAGCGCGGAACTGCCGATGGCGTTGACGTTCAGCCCCGCCATGACGAGACGAGCCACGGCATCGAGGACGACAGCATCTCCCGCGCAGTCGGAGACCTTCGCCGCGTGCATGATGCACTGCGTCGTCTCCCACAGGGAGGCGGGGTCTCCGAGGTCGGCGGCCTCCCAGATGATCCCGTGGCTGCCGTGGTTGTGGACGCGGGCGTTCGTGAGCAGCGAGTTCTTCTCACCGTTCAGGTGAACCCCGCTGCCGTCACCGTTCCAGACGTGGAGGCCGTCGTAGAGGTTGAACCTCGAGCGCGTGTTCGTCGACGCTTCGTTCGTGTCGGTGAGCATTCCCGCCCCACCGAAGTTTGTGATGCCGACGCCTTCGAGGCGCACGAAGAGCGGGTTCCAGATCGACAGCGCCGCCGTCTCGCCGGAGTTGTTCGTCTTGTTGCCGTCGATGGTGAGGTGGCGCAGGACGAGTGAGTCGCAGTCCGTCGTGCCGCCGTCGGTTGCGCCGAGCTGGATGAACTTGGGGAGATCCGCGCCGTCGGCCATCTTGATGACGGTTGCGCCTTCGCCATCACCCTCAATGACCATGTTGCTGCCGAGGCCCTCGGGCCAGGCGTTCAGCAGGTAGGTGCCGCGAGGGATGCGGAGTCGACCCTCGCCCTCGGCGATGAGGTCGGCGGCTGCGGCAGCGAACCCGTCGGTGTCTGCGGTGGCAGAGGCGCCGTCACCGACAGCGCCGTAGGCGGCGGCCCTCACGTCGAAGTCCGTGCCCGCCAGGCCCGTCACATCCGTGGCGATGCCTTCCTCGATCTGAGCCTGGAGAAAGGCAATCCATTGGAGCGGGTACTTCTTGAAGTGCTCGACGGTTGGCCCGGCGGGACCGAACTCGGTTACGAAGGCTTCAAAAAGGTTGGGGAGCGTGAGGCTCATTCGTGGATCCCGGCTGCGTGCCGACCTACGTGCGCGCGCCCCGCTATTGGCCGGGTATACCCAGTGGACTTCAAGGTCAGATTTGTTGAAGTAGGGTGAACCCGTGGAGGCTCTGTGATGCGCTACGCCGTGCTGGTCCTGCTGCTGCTTGCCTTGGTCTCGTGCGCGAGCGCAGACCGTCACCGCCAGATCGCCGAGAGCGCCGCTGCGATGATGCAGTCGGATGGCGTGGACCCAGCGGCGGCGACGCCTGAGCAGTGGGACACCTACATTCAGAAGGCCATCGATGCTCAACGCGGCTCGTGGTTCGAGACAATCCTCGGCACGACGTTCCCTCAGCTCGCGGGCGTGTGGACCTTGATTGCCACGCTGCT
>JBMYXJ010000102.1:0-7879 GCA_049608285.1 Mycobacterium sp.
TGTTGTCGGGTATCCGCCGGAGGCAAACCGTTCGGCGGCCAATTCACGCTGAGACTTGCGGTGTACAAGGCGTTCCCGGTGGGCCAGCAACATCGCCCCGAGTGTGGCCGTGATCAGCAATGTTCCGGTCAACTCGAACGCCCACAGGTACTTGGTGAAGATCAGTGCCGCCAACCCCTCGACGTTTCCGTCGGCGTTGGCCTCGGTCAGGCCGGTGAACCCAGCTACTGAGACGTTGCCGATGCCGGCGATCAACAGGATGCCGAATCCGGCGCCGGTGCTGATCGCGGCGAGACGTTGTCCACGAAGGGTTTCCACTAGGGACTCCGAGGAGTCGACGCCGATCAGCATTAGCACGAACAGGAACAGCATCATGACTGCGCCGGTGTAGACCACCACCTGAACCACTCCAAGGAAGGGTGCGTCCTGGGCGATATAGAGCACGGCCAGCGCAATCATTGTGAGCGCGAGCGCGATCGCGGAGTAGACCGCCTTCGGCGAGGCGACTACACCGATGGCTCCTACCACCGACACCACCGCCAGGATCCAGAACAGGATGGCTTCGCCGGTACTGGTATAGCCAGCCTGCCCCCCGGAGCCCGCGATCGCGGCGAAGACTTCGGTTCTCACCGCGCCTCCTCGGGGGGGCGGATGTTGCCGAGGTAGTAGTCATCGTCGGTGCTGTCGGCAACCATCGGATGTGGCGGCTGCTCCATCCCCGGCTGCAGCGGTGCGAGCAACTTGTCCTTGCCCAGAATGAGATCGGCGCGGTTGTCGTCGGCCATCTCGTAGTCGTTGGTCATCGTCAGCGCACGGGTGGGGCAGGCCTCAATGCACAAGCCGCAGCCGATGCAGCGCAGATAGTTGATCTGATACACACGGCCGTAGCGCTCGCCGGGCGAATACCGTTCGTCTTCGGTGTTGTCGGCACCTTCGACGAAGATGGCATCGGCAGGGCAGGCCCACGCGCACAGCTCGCAGCCGATGCACTTCTCCAAGCCATCGGGATACCGGTTGAGTTGGTGGCGGCCGTGATAGCGCGGAGCTACGGGTCCGGGCTCTTCCGGGTATTCCTCGGTCACCGGCTTCTTGAACATGGAGCCGAAAGTGACCCCGAAACCCGCTAGTGCGTCAAGAAACTTAGGCATCTGCGGGCTCCTTCACCGGCATCGGCGGCACCGGGAAGGCGCCCTCGTCCAGCGATTGGACGGGTGGTTCCGGGGTTCTGCGAAGCTTTCTGGCGCGAACCGCCCTCCACCCCATGAGAAGCGACGCGACGGCGACGATCATGCCTGCGCCTACCAGTCCGGTGGCCCAGGCTTGGTAGCCGTAGTCGCGGAGCGTGCGGGTGATCGCGACGAACATCGCCCAGCCCAGCGCCACCGGGATCAGGACCTTCCAGCCCAACACCATGAACTGGTCGTAACGCATTCGGGGCAGGGTAGCGCGCAGCCACATGAACACGAACAGGAACACCCACACCTTCGCGGTGAACCACAGCAGTGGCCACCATCCGCTGTTGGCGCCGTCGATGATGCTCATTGGCCACGGGGCATGCCAGCCGCCCAGGAACAAGGTCGTGGCGAGCGCCGACACCGTGGTCATATTGACGTATTCGGCCAGCATGAACATGGCGAACTTCAGCGACGAGTACTCGGTGTGGAAGCCGCCGACCAGTTCACCCTCGGCCTCGGGCAGATCGAACGGCGCCCGGTTAGTCTCGCCGACCATCGAAGTCAGGTACACGAGGAAGGCCGGCAGGAGCAGGAAGACGAACCAGGTGTCGTCTTGGGCCGCAACGATTCCTGATGTCGACATCGTTCCCGCGTAGATGAAGACCGCGACGAACGACAACCCCATCGCGATCTCGTAGGAGACAACCTGCGCCGACGACCGTAGCCCGCCCAGCAATGGATAGACCGATCCAGACGCCCAGCCGGCCAACACGATCCCGTATACGCCGATCGAGGTGGCGGCGAGGATGTAGAGCACCGCCACGGGCAGGTCTGTCAGCTGCAGCGGCGTGCGGTGGCCGAAGACCGACACCTCGCCACCCATCGGGATGACGGCGAATGCCATGAATGCCGGGATCACCGCGATCACCGGCGCGGCGAGATAGATCCGTTTATCCACCCCAGTCGGGATCAACCCCTCTTTGAGGGCAAGTTTGACACCATCGACAAGTGACTGCAGTAGTCCGCGCGGCCCCACACGGTTAGGGCCGAGACGTAACTGCATGCGGCCCAGTATTTTCCGCTCGATCAAAATCGCCGCAAGCACCGTGAGCAGCAGAAAGACGAACACGCCGAGTGCCTTGGCCAGCATCAGCCACCACGGGTCGTGGCCGAATAGTGTGGGATCGGGATAGGTCACGCGCGCTCCCCTCGGACCGACACCACGGCACCGACGGTCACACCCAGTGTTCGGTAGATCGAGCTGCCGGGGGAGTTCATCGGCAGCCACACGACGCGGTCGTCCATGTCAGTCACCTGTGCCGGCAGCGTGATCATGCCGCGGTCTGTGCTGACGGTGATCGACTCACCGTCAGCCACACCGATCTCGGCAGCGGTGGCACCCGATAACCGTGCTATCGGGTGCCTGGCAGTTCCGGCGAGGTGCGGCTCGCCGTCTTGGCACCGTCCGTCGTCGAGCAGCATCCGCCAGCTTGTCAGCACCGCTTGGCCGCTGGCCGGCCGCGATGGTGACGGCTCAGTCGACGGCGGCTCAGGGCGTTGCCCCTCCCACAGGCCAAGTTGGTCCCGCTCGTCGGCCGCGCGGTCGGCGCTGGCCAAGCCAAGGTCGACACCGAGTTCGTCGGCCAGAAAGTTCAGCACCCGAAGGTCGGGGATCGCGTTGGTGTGCAGCGAGGCTTCGAAGGGCCTGGTCCGGCCTTCCCAATTGACGAATGAGCCCGCCTTTTCTGCCACGGGCGCGATCGGGAACACTACGTCGGCCCGCGTGGTGACCGCACTCTCGCGCAGTTCGAGGCTCACGACGAACGGTGCCGCGTCGATGGCGGCGATCGCCGCATCGGGGTCGGGTAGGTCATCGAGTTCGACGCCACCGACCAGCAGGGCGCCCAGCTCGCCCCGACCGGCCGCCTGCAGAATTGCTTCCGTGTCACGACCCTCGCCGACGGGCAGGCCGTCGACGTTCCACGCGGCCGCTATCTGCGCTCGGGCGGTCTCATCGGTTACGGGACGTCCGCCGGGCAACAGATTCGCAATCGCCCCGGCCTCCAACGCTCCGCGTTCCCCAGCCCGGCGCGGAACCCACGCCAGTCGCGCTCCGGTGGCCGATGCTAGGCGTCCCGCGGCTGAAAGCGCTCCCGGCGATGCCGCCAGCCGCTCACCGACGAGGATCAG
This sequence comes from Mycobacterium sp., assembly GCA_049608285.1. Classification (GTDB taxonomy): domain Bacteria; phylum Actinomycetota; class Actinomycetes; order Mycobacteriales; family Mycobacteriaceae; genus Mycobacterium. Next base: position 3,366 of record JBMYXJ010000102.1, read on the forward strand.
TGAACCGGGCATGTTGAGCAGTTCGTCGCCGGCCAGGTCGTCCAGTGTGGCTGCCTCGTCACATGGTCCAGTTCTGATCAGCCTGCCCGATAGCTTGGTCAGGCCGCGGGTCGCGAACGGCGCGATGGACAACACCTGCAGACTGTGGTTGCGCACCGCCTTGCGGAGCCGCAGGAAGACGATCGGCACTTCTTCCTCAGGCTCCAACCCGGCCAGCAGCACCGCGGGCGCCTGCTCGAGGTCCGAGTAGGTGACACTCATCGGCCGGCCCGCAACATGAGCAGCTAGAAAGCTGGCCTCTTCGGCGCTGCTCTGGCGGGACCGAAAATCGATGTCGTTGGTTCCCAGCACGATTCGCGCGAACTTGGCGTATGCGTAGGCGTCCTCGGCCGTCGACCGGCCGCCGACGAGAACTCCGGCATTGCCGTTGGCCGCCGCCAGTCCCGCCGCAGCCACCGCGAGGGCCTCCGACCACGACGCCGCGCGCATCGAGCCGTCCGCAGATTCGGGATCGCGGACAAGGGGCGTGGTGATTCGGTCACCGACGGTCGTGTAGGTGAAGGCCCACCGGCCCTTGTCGCAGTTCCACTCCTCGTTGACTGCAGGATCGTCGCCAGCCAAGCGGCGCAGCACCTTCCCGCGTCGATGATCGGTGCGCTGGGCGCAGCCCGATGAGCAGTGTTCGCAGACACTGGGGCTCGACACCAAGTCGAAGGGCCGCGCCCGGAAGCGGTATGCCGCTCCGGTCAACGCACCCACGGGGCAGATCTGCACGGTGTTGCCGGAGAAATACGACTGGAACGGCTCGCCCGGGGCGATACCGACCTGTTGGTGCGCACCGCGTTCCAACAACTCGATGAACGGGTCACCAGCGATCTGATCAGAGAACCGGGTGCAGCGCGCGCACAGGACGCACCTTTCACGGTCCAACAGAACCTGGGACGAGACATTGATCGGTTTGGGGAAGGTTCGCTTGACATCCTCGAAGCGGGTTTCCGGGCGCCCATTGGACATCGCTTGATTCTGCAGCGGGCATTCACCACCCTTGTCGCAGACCGGGCAATCCAACGGATGGTTGATCAGCAGCAACTCCATCACGCTCTGCTGCGCTTTGTCGGCGGCCTCCGAAGTTAACTGGGTGCGCACCACCATGCCCGGTGTGCAGGCGATCGTGCAGGACGCCATCGGCTTGCGTTGTCCCTCGACCTCGACCAGGCATTGTCTACACGCGCCGACGGGGCTCAGCAGCGGGTGATCGCAAAAACGCGGGATTTGCACGCCCATCAGCTCGGCGGCGCGGATCACCAAGGTACCCACGGGAACACTGACCTCCGTCCCGTCGATCGTCAGCGTCACCATCTCGATAGGCGATGCGTCGTGGCTATGCTCGGCGAGTGTCATGCGCCCACCCGCTCGGGTGCGGCGAGCATCGAGGCATACGGATCGAACGGGCACCCTCGGTCCAGGTGTGCAACGTATTCGTCGCGGAAGTACTTGATAGAAGAGATGATCGGGCTCGCAGCCCCATCACCGAGAGCGCAGAACGACTTGCCGAAGATGCTGTCGGAGATATCGAGCAGCTTCTCGATATCGGCTGCAGTGCCGGTTCCGTCTTCCAGCCGCTCATATATCTGCGCCAGCCAGTAGGTACCCTCGCGGCACGGTGTGCACTTCCCGCACGACTCATGAGCGTAGAACTGTGTCCAGCGCCGCACCGCCCGCACCACGCAGGTGGTCTCGTCGAATATCTGCAGCGCCTTGGTTCCCAGCATCGAACCGGCATCAGCCACGCCCTCATAATCCAGTGGCACATCGAGGTGCTCGGCTGTCAGTAGCGGTGTCGATGATCCACCGGGAGTCCAAAACTTCAGCGAGTGCCCGGCGCGCACGCCGCCTGCATACTCGAGCAGTTCACGCAGCGTGATACCGAGGGGCGCCTCGTACTGACCGGGGGTCGTGACATGCCCCGAGAGTGAATACAGAGTGAAGCCGGGTGATCTCTGCGAGCCCATCGAGCGGAACCAGTCGACACCATTGAGCAGGATGGGCGGCACGCTGGCGATCGACTCCACGTTGTTGACCACCGTCGGGCACGCATACAAACCTGCCACGGCCGGAAATGGGGGACGCAGTCTGGGTTGACCCCGCCGGCCTTCGAGCGAGTCGAGCAGCGCAGTCTCCTCGCCGCAGATGTAGGCACCTGCACCGGCGTGCACGATGAGCTCCAAATCGAAGCCCGAGCCGTGGATGTCGGTTCCTAGATGTCCGGCAGCCTGGGCTTCGGCGACAGCGGCCTGAAGTCGCCGCAGAACCGGCACGACCTCACCCCGCAAGTAGATGAACGCCTTGTGTGCACGAATCGCATAGGCAGCGATGATCGCGCCCTCGATGAGAAAGTGCGGGGTGGTCAACATCAGCGGTATGTCTTTGCAGGTACCGGGTTCTGACTCGTCGGCGTTGATCACAAGGTAGTGCGGCTTGGCGCCCGCTCCCTCGGCGCCCTGCGGAATGAACGACCACTTGGTTCCCGTCGGGAAGCCCGCACCGCCGCGGCCGCGCAGCCCGGAGTCCTTGACTGTCGCGATGACGTCATCGGGACTCATCGCCAGCGCTTGCCGCAGCGCTTGGTAACCGCCGTGGCGGCAGTAGGTGTCCAACGACCAAGGTTCGGTCTCGTCCCAGAACCGGCTCAGTACAGGAGTCAGTGGGGTCATTCCGGATCCGTCGCGTTCAAGTCGTTGGCGGGTGCCGGAGCGGCCATATCGTGCTCGTGGGCAATTCGCAGGCCGGCCAGGGTAGCGGCGCCGGTGGGTGTCTCCCGGCCTGTCTCATCAGCGTGCGGCAGGCCGGCGAGGGTTCTGGCGGTCTCGCGGAACGTACACAGAGAGGCACTGCGGGAAGGTGTCGGCTTTTGGCCGGTACTCAACGCGTCGACAAGATCTCTGGCCGAGCTGGGTGTCTGGTCATCGAAGAACTCCCAATTGACCATCACGACCGGGGCGTAGTCGCACGCGGCGTTGCATTCAATGTGTTCCAGCGTGATTCTGCCGTCTTCAGTGGTCTGCCCGGCATCGACACCCAGATGGTCCTGCAGGGTCTCGAGAATGGCATCACCGCCCATGATCGCGCACAGTGTGTTCGTGCACACTCCGACCAGATACTCACCTGTCGGTGTGCGACGGTACATCGAGTAGAAAGTCGCGACTGCGGTGACTTCGGCGTGAGTGAGGTCCAATTGTTTGGCGCAGAAAGCGATTCCGGCTGGAGTCAGAAAGCTGTCCTCCGATTGCACGAGGTGCAGCAATGGCAGTAGGGCCGAACGAGACTGCGGGTAACGCGCGATGATCACCGCGGCGTCGGCAGCAAGTCGAGACTCCACGTCGCTGGGGTAGTCCGCCCGCCCGTGGATTGGGGGACCTGGTTCGTCGGGACGTTGGCCGAGTTCGATGAAGATGCTCACCGGTCCACCCCGCCCATCACCGGATCGATCGAGGCTACTGCGGCGATCGCGTCGGCGACCATGCCGCCCTCGCACATCGCGGCGACCGCTTGCAGATTGGTGAACGACGGGTCCCGATAGTGCACACGGTAGGGACGCGTGCCGCCGTCGGACACCATGTGCACGCCAAGTTCCCCGCGCGGGGATTCGACCGCTACATAGACCTGACCGGCGGGGACCCGGATGCCCTCGGTCACCAACTTGAAGTGATGGATCAGGCCCTCCATCGATTGACCCATGATCTTGGCGATGTGCTCCGGTGAGTTCCCCAGCCCGTCGGGGCCGAGCTTCAGATCGGCCGGCCACGCCAGCTTCTTGTCCTCAATCATCACTGGCTGGTTCGCCAGTCCTCCCAGTTTCTCGAGGCACTGCTCGACAATCTTGAGGGACTCGTGCATCTCTTTAACCCTGATCAAATAACGACCGTAGGAGTCGCACCGATCGTCGGTGATGACGTCGAAATCGTATGTCTCGTAACCGCAGTACGGCTGAGCCTTGCGCAGATCATGTGGCAGACCCGTCGAGCGCAACACCGGGCCTGTGACACCGAGTGCCATGCATCCCGTCAGGTCCAGATAACCGATGCCGACTGTGCGGGCTTTCCAAATGTAATTCTCGTTGAGCAGATCTTCGAGGTCGCGCAATCGCTTGGGCAGCAGATCCAGCAGATCCCGGACCTGATCGATGCCATCGTCGGGCAGGTCTACGGCGACCCCCCCGGGCCGGATGTAGGCATGGTTCATTCTCAGCCCGGTGATGGATTCGAAGACCGAGAGGATCAGCTCTCGCTCGCGGAAACCGAGGAACATGGCTGTCATTGCACCAAGTTCCATACCGCCGGTAGCCAGCGCAACGAGGTGGCTCGAGATCCGGTTGAGTTCCATCAGCATCACCCGGATCACCGACGCGCGCTCAGGGATCTCATCGGTGACACCGAGCAGTTTCTCCACTGCGAGGCAGTAGGCAGTTTCGTTGAAAAATGGCGACAGGTAATCCATTCGGGTCACGAACGTGA
>JBMYXJ010000103.1:0-7870 GCA_049608285.1 Mycobacterium sp.
TTCCGTGCATCTACACGTCGATAATCTGACGGACCCGATCTGGCCTGACCCGGCCACACCTTTGGTGTACAACCCGGGGTTGGACTATCGTTGCTTAACGGGAGCCGTGCGATGGGCTGGGGGGGAATGTGTACACGAGTGCCTGCAGCCGTGGAACAGCCACGACACTGACCGGTCCTGGCGTAGCAGCGATGGAAGCTGGTCGTTTCGTAACGACTCGGAGTGTCCAAACGTGAGGGTCACGGTACACGACTACTCTGGCCATCCTGGTCAGGTTCACTTAAGCAGGGAGCTCGTGCGACGCGGACATACCGTCGAACATCAGTATTGCTCGTCGTACACAACGGGGCGCGGCGCTACGGAACTTCGCGACGACGATTCACCGGCATTCAGCATTTCCGCAATCAGCCTGGGCCGGGAGTTCGCGCGCTATGCACCATCGCGCCGCATTGCTCAAGAAATCCGCTACGGGCGAAATGCGGCGCGTTCCATAATCAAGAGTAGGCCGGATGTCGCAGTTCTCTCGAACGTACCGTTGTTAGCATTGTTAATTCTTGCTGTATTTCTGCGTATTCGAAATATACGCTTTGTGTTCTGGCAGCAGGACATATACTGCGATGCGATTCGGGCGATAGCATTGCAGCGGTTAGGGAGTGCTGGCCGACCAATCGGATGGCTGGCTACGCTGGCGGAACGTTGGGTAGCCCGAAATGCAAGTTCAATTATCGCAATAAGCCCTAGCTTCATCGAAGAACTCGATTCATGGAAGATTCCCAGAAGCAAGGTAAGTGTGATCCCGAACTGGGCGGCCATCGATGAGATGCCTGCGCGGCCGAGGGACAACGAATGGGCCAAGTCACACGGACTCCTGGAGTGCTGTGTCGCTATGTACGCCGGAAACCTTGGTCTGAAACATGATCCATCGCTGCTGGCAATGTTGGCGGATTCTGCACCCCCCGACGCCAAGGTCGTCGTCGTTTCGCAAGGACGCGGCCGGGAATGGCTAGAGGAAAACGCTGACGACATTCCTGCGCTTGAACTTCTAGATTACCAGCCCTACGATGTTGTGCCCAATATGCTTGCTAGCGCCGACGTCCTTATAGTCGTGCTGGAACGAGATGCTTCGCGTTATTCGGTGCCTTCAAAAGTGTTGAATTATTTGTGTGCCGGCCGTCCCGTGTTGGCACTCCTCCCCGGCGACAACGGTGTGGCACACATGCTCCGCGAGGCAGGCGCGGGGATCGTAATCGATCCTGCCAACCGAGAAGCAGCCAAGGCGGCGCTACAGGATTTGATGCTAGACGCGAGTGAGCGAGCGCGAATGGGGACCGCAGCACGGCGTTACGCGGAAGATACCTTCGATGTGACACTCGTTGGAGATAGGGTTGAGGTGCTGCTGAAGGACATCGTGTCCGACCAAGGCTGAAGCAAACTGTGGTAGCCAACCCAGGCGGGGAGCATGCTATTTGGCAACGGCGCTTCCGGCGGCACGTTAGGGATCGACAACAAATCATGGGGAGAAATAGAGGATGAGTGAAATTAACCCAAGTATCCTGGTCGCTGGCGGGGGTGGTTTTATCGGCGGTCAGCTCGCTAGAACGCTCAGGGACAAAGATTTTGAAGTGCGCGTTGCCGATATCAAACCGATGGCCGACTGGTATCAGGTAACTCCAGGTGTCGATTCTTGTCAATTAGACTTATCGAGACTGGACGATTGTCGTCAAGCTGTGGACGGGCGTGGATACTGTGTATAACCTGGCGGCGAATATGGGCGGAATGGGCTTCATAGAAGCGCATAAAGCGGAATGCATGCTCTCAGTGCTCATTAATACCACCTCTTGATGGCTTCGCGTGACGCTGCGGTAGAGCGCTATTTCTTCTCCAGTTCTGCGTGCGTCTACAACGCCGAAAAGCAGGTTGCTGCCGCCGTTACAGCTCTAAAGGAAACGGATGCATATCCCGCCATGGCCGAGGATGGTTACGGGTAGGAGAAGTTGTTCAGCGAAAGAATGTGTCGGCACTTTCTCGAAGACTTCGGAATTCAGACACGCGTGGCGCGATATCATAACGTGTACGGGCCCCAGGGCAGTTACATAGGTGGACGCGAGAAGGCGTCAGCTGCCCTCTGTCGGAAGATAGCTGAAGCCGCGCGGTCTGGGAATCATGAGATTGAAATCTGGGGTGACGGGGAGCAGACGCGGAGTTTTATGTACGTGAATGACTTTGTACAAGGTACGATTCGGGTGAGTGCGGGAACAAGCCCGCCGCCGGTGAATGTTGGCAGCTCTAAGCTAGTTACTATTAATCAGATGGTGTCGATTATTGAAACAAATTCCGGGGATAAGAGTACATCGCAATTACAATCTTGATATGCCGCTGGGCGTACGTGGCCGTAACAGCGACAACGCTATGATCAGGGATATCTACGGGTGGGAGCCGTCAATCCTATTGGCAGATGGATTGGAACGTACCTATCGATGGATATATGACCAACTTGCCAGCGGGGGAGCGCCATTTGTACGACTCTGACCTTGTCCTGACTTGGCATTGTCGACGCTGACTGCGTATATTTTCAACAGGATGTGAGCAGTTGAGTTCTATGTCATTGGCCTGACCCCGATCGGTTGATCAAGGGCGTATGAGAGTCTTGCGGCCCACGCTGTGGGCGGGAAGGCTCGACAAGATTATGGCGACAAGGAAGAGGCACAGCCCGGAGCAGGTCGTGCGCAAGTTGATGGCAGCCGATCGGCTGCTGGCCGAGGGCAAGGACACCGCGGCGGTCTGCCGTGGGGAGATCGCGCGGGGAAACTTCTAGGCCCGGAACGCCCCCCGCCACGCTGCCACTTGTGCTTGCCTAATGAGAAAATCTCGTTTGCCCTGGACCAGGGCCTGGGTTCGGGCATCAGCACGCGACGTAACGATCTCGCCGCCGGCGCACCCCATCACCTGAACAACTGCTGCGATACCCTTCGCCTACGAATTGCCTTCCCGCTGGCATTATGAGGGCAATATCATGTCCCATGATACCTTGGAGTCAGAAACTTTCGATTGTCCACACGCCATGAACCTCGCCACCTTGCCAATCGAGGTGCGGCGGCCGAAACGCTACAGAAAGGTACCCATGCGGAAAGTGGAGATGGGCAAGTATGTGGTATACAACTCGCCGCTAGTAAATAGGCTGATGGCGCCGAGGTACCGTTACAAGATCGACCCCGGCCAGTTGTGTGCGATGGTTAGTTTCATTGACGCAACCCGAGGTTCGGAATCTGTTATCGCCGAGGTTGGTGTCGCGCAAGGTGATAGTTCCGTATTCATGCTTGAACACCTTGTAACCACGGGGGATGAACGAACTCTCTACCTATTCGATACGTTTTCTGGCTTTACCAAGAGCAGCATCGAACACGAGGTGCAGGTCCGAAACAAGAGCAAACGAGAGTATGACCGATTTCGTTACGGAGACGAGCATAGACTCCAAAAAAATCTTTACAACCTTGGCTATGAGCGATTCCGCACCATCAAGGGCGATGCATCAGGCTACATGTGGTCGTCATTACTCCCAATCGGCGCGATGCTCCTGGACATCGACCTTTACCAGCCCACCATCGACGTACTTGAGGCGGTATACCCGAATCTAATCGAAGGTGGCGGTATCGTTCTGGACGATTGCTTACCCGATACGCCCTGGGATGGGTCACTCCAGGCCTATGAGGAATTTATCTCCCGGCACGGGTTGCCATTCGAGCGCGTCGGGAAAAAAGGTGCCATCATTCGGGCTGCAGTGAAGTAATTAGTCCGATGGAGTGGTTTTCCGATCGCAGTCCCTTCGCGGCAAGCGACGATGGAATAAGTCGAATAGGTTGAATGTGTTTCTCCAGAAGTGCCAACTAATGATGTGTTGTGTACCGGCCTGAGTATTCGGAAGTTACTCGGCTGCTTTAATTAATGAGGATAGATGGTTTGGCGATATGAGAATGTCGGGAAGGGGGCGTATGACGAATCTTATTCCGGTATTCCGGTGTCGCCTCGGACTGCCTGTGGCGAGAGAGACCGAGCGTACTTCGGTATGAGCAAACCTGGCTACCACGATGCCCGCGTCCAGCGAAATGTTGGCGCCCGGATTGATGACAGCGGTACGTTGCCCGTTGGCCTGCGTAACCTTGTTGGGGTGTGTCCTCAATGAGGCGGATCGGGAAAGCGCTCGCGGCCCTGGCTACACCGGGTTACTGGCCAGCCCTGATGCGGGGCGTAGTACCAGGTGTCGAGCATGGCCTGAGCTTTGTCGGGCACGACTTCGCCACGGTGCTGGACGTGGGAGCCAACAAGGGTCAATTCGCCGCGTTCGCGCGCCGCCGTTGGCCGGAGGCGCGAATCGTATGCTTCGAGCCGCTGCCCGGGCCGGTCGGCCGGCTTGTCGCTATCGTCGGCGCTCACGTGGAAGTCCACCCCGTCGCGCTCGGCAACTGCGAGGGTACCGCCGATATGCACCTTGCCTCGAGGGAGGACAACTCCTCCCTGCTTCCACTCGGCGATGCTCAGAAACATCTGTTTTCTGTGGACGAAGAACGCATCGTGTCGGTCCCGGTCCGTCGTCTCGACACGGTGATCACGCAGGATCAATTGGCACGCCCCGCACTCTTGAAGATCGATGTTCAAGGCTTTGAATTCGAAACCCTGCAGGGGGCGACCGGCATACTAGAGGCCGTAGATGCGGTCTATGTTGAATGTTCCTTCCTAGAACTTTACGCCGGTCAGAAGCTTGCGGCCGACGTGACCGACTTCCTGCGCGGCTTCGGTTTGATAGAGACCGGCCGTTTCAACATGTGCCGGCTTGGCGAGGAAGATGTACAGGCAGATCTCTTGTTCGAAAGGGAGACATGATTAGCGCCACCGCGGGCCGCCGGACGCACACGATCCGTGGCGCGCGTGTCTTTGTCACCGGGGGTTCCGGTTTCATCGGGCGCGCCGTAACCAAACTTCTGATGGAAAACGGGGCTGAAGTCCTGAACTATGACCTGAAACCCTGGCCGGGAGTCGATTCCGGGCCTACCACCGTGATCGGCGATATCGAAGACACTGACGTCTTGTCCTCGGCTTGCCAGAACTTTGATCCCTCGGTCTTCATTCATCTCGCTGCCTTCGCGTCTGTGACAGCGACGTCCTGGGATGACTTCTCGAGCATTTGGAACGGGACTCGCGTCGCCGCGAAGGCTTTCGGCGACGCTAGGCGGCCTGAGCGTTTCGTCAACATCTCGACCCAGCTCGTGATTCGCCAAGGGCCGCAGCCGACAGACCTGCGTACCTATGATCCGTATACGCCGTACGGAGAGGCGAAGGCTGAGTCCGAGCGGTTCCTAGATGGGCTCGCCCGTCCCTACGCTGCTGTTCATGTCCGCCCGACCAACATCTGGGGTCCGCGCCACCCGAGCTACGCCAAATCGATCATGCGCTATATCGAGAAGGGCTGGTACCTGCATCCCGTCACGCCCAACCCAGTGATGCGGACCTACGGTTACGTTGACAACTGCGCGGGACAAATCGTCAGTGTCGCGTTTTCCGAAGGCGTATCGGACGGCCACGTATTCTACAGCGGGGACGAGGCGATCGACTCCGCTCAATTCCTAGACTCGATGTCTGTGGCACTCCGTGGCGTACCTGTGCGGCGTTTCCCGGTCAATATCCTGCGAAACGTTGGCGAGGTGGGAACCTTCCTGCACCGTATAGGCCTGCCTTTTCCGCTCGATCGCCAGCGGGTGATGCGCATGTCAAATGATTACGTCGTACCGCTCGACGCCACGCATCAGGTGATGGCGTTTTCCTCCGTGCCGTTCGATGTCGCCATGAAGCGCACTGCGCGGTGGTATAAAGCAGGGGCCAATCCCGATTGGGACGCTGAGCCGTGACGGTCCATCGCGGCGCTGCGGATGTGGCCGAGCCGCGGGTCGTCGCGATCGGGCCGTTCCCACCCTTCGTCGGCGGCGCGGCGAAAAACACCGCAATCATCTGCGACACACTTGAGGCACGTGGGGCGCAGGTACGCCGGTTGCCGACCAACAAGACCCGCACAAGGGCAGAGCATGCCCGTTCGCTTGCGATCTATGCTGACAAGACGCTTGGTTTCGTCGGCAATATTGGGCGGATCGTCTCAGCGCGCCCGGCCGCCGCAAGCGCGACCGTCTATCTTGTCCCTGACGGCGGGCCCGGCGTGGCCTTCTCAACTGCGTACGCGCGAGCAGCGGCTGCCAGGTTTCCGCGCCTGGTAGTTCACCACCGTAGCTATAACCACATCCGCAACCGATCCGATTTCATGGCGAAGCTCGTGCGCACGGCTCCACACAGAACGCTGCACGTCTTTCTGGACCCCGTGATGGAGGACCAGTTCAAGACTATCTATTCTGCGGAACTTCGTTCCATCTACGTACCGAACGCGGCGACCTGCGATGTTGAACCGGCTTCGCGCGGAACCGACGCCGGTGGTGAGGGCCCGATCACTGTCGGCTTCCTCAGCAATCTGGTCGAGGATAAGGGTTTCGACGTGGTCGCCGAGGCGTTCCCGATACTGGCCCAACGGCTGGGGCGCAGGGTGCGTTTCTTGCTCGCTGGTCGCCCGCACGGGAGCGGAAATGCCGCGCGGCTAGCAGCTATGGGGCGAGCCCTTGGTGATCGGCTTGACTATCGGGGCGAGGTGTTCGGCGTCACGAAGACCGATTTTTTCCGGTCGTGCGATGTATTCGTCTTTCCGACCCGGTTCAGCCAAGAAGCCCAGCCGAACGTGCTGTACGAAGCCATGGCAGCCGGGGCTGCAATCGTCTCAACCCGCTGGGCGGGCGTTCCATGGGTCCTTCAGGACACGGTCGGTCGGATCATCGAGCCTGGGCCGGGTGGGACTGAAGATCTCGTTGGGGCGGTCGAGGATCTCCTCTTCTCTGGCGAGTTGCTGACGGCCCGCATGCGCCAGAACGAGGTGTTCCTTGCCAAGAGGGCAGACGCCGCCGCGCGCTACGTGCAGCTTCTCGACTATCTGCTTGGCGAGGTGAGGGTCTGAACCACACAGGAACTCTTCCCCATGATTCGTCATCAACATGTATCCCCACTTAGATATCCCACGGTCCAAGGCGCCAAGCTGACTTACAGTTAGGCTGTGGGCGAACGCTCGCGCGGATAGTGGAGCCGATCACCGAGTCCGACGGAGTGCGGGGTGGCGGTCATTGCTCGTCGGCCGGCATCGATACATTCGTGGCCGGGTGATCGCAGATCGCCGCGGGGACGGCAGTGATGCAACGGATCTCCGCCGCTCGGCTGGTACTGTGCGGCGGATGGGTATTCACCAGGCGGAGGCGTTAGGCGACAATCTCATCAGTGACGTAATGGCCATGCAATCAACAGTGCAGCATTGCGCGCTAATGGCCCTGCCCAGCAACTTATGGTGATCCCGGTAGCCAATGTGAACTCTGGTCGTCCAACTTCTGCGTCTAGCTACACAACCAGCCATCTCCTCTACCGTGAGCAGCTGGTTTCGTCGGCGCCCCTTGATCCGTTCCGCAGAATAGTGCGTAGAGACGAAGAACTAAGGATCTTCCCAGTCCTGGAATGGTGGCTCGTCGTGAACAGGTGCCGCGCCATGGCGCGCAACCACGGGCGCTGATACCGATGTGTGGAATAGCTGGACGGCTGAATTTCGACGGTGCCCCAGTGGATGCCGTTGCCCTAAAGCGCGCGCGTGACAACCTCTCCAACCGCGGCCCCGACGGCGCGGGCACCTGGATCGCCGGCGCCGTCGGGCTCGCCCACCGCCGGCTTGCCGTGATCGACCTTTCCCAGCGAGGCGCCCAGCCGATGCAGGATGCTGATGGCGCACTAGTCATCACTTTTA